>JAYUWU010000260.1:0-2766 GCA_043753365.1 Gemmatimonadaceae bacterium
TCGAATCCGGCGGCGCGGTCGCTCGACATCCCCGAAGAGCTGATGGGCGAGACGATGAGGAAGGTCATCACTCATGAAGTAGGTCACGCGATTGGTCTCCCCCACAACATGATTGCGTCATCCTCATTTCCTGTCGACTCGCTTCGCAGCAAATCGTTCGTGAACCGGTACGGCGTGTCTGCGACGATAATGGACTACGCGCGGCAGAACTACGTGGCTCAGCCGGGCGACGGCCTCGAGCCGAAGGATTACATCAGGCGTCTCGGACCCTTCGACGATTTCATAATCAACTGGGGATACCGGGTCTTTCCCGCAGCAGCGACTGCCGAGGCAGAGCGATCGATACTGAATCGTATGCTTGCTGAGCAGGCCGGGCCGATGGCGTATCGGTATTTGCCGCAGTATCTGTCAGGCATCGATCCGAGATCGCAGACAGAAGACATCGGGAACGATCCTGTCGCGGCATCGACCTACGCGATTGCAAACCTGAAGCGGGTAGTCCCCAATCTTGTACAGTGGACAGGCAAGCCGGGTGAGGATTATCGGGATCTTGCTGAGATATATGGTGAGACGCTCGGGATCTGGGGCATGTATATGGGGCATGTGGCTTCGCTTGTTGGCGGTGTGACGATCGAACCTCGTACGTCCGATCAGCCTGGTTCCGTTTTTGTTCCGGTGCCTGCGGCGCGTCAGAAGGCCGCTGTCGCATTCCTCGGCAGGGAGGTTTTCGAATCTCCGGATTGGCTTGCACCTCCGTCGATATTATCCAGAATCGGTCCGCCGGCTGGAGCGACGTCGGTCGGCACGCGTCAGGCGACATTGTTGAATCTGCTGCTCGACTCGCGACGGCTTGCCCGGCTCGAAGGCAGCGCCGCATTTGGTGGACAGGGAGCATACTCACCGGCAGAATATCTGAGCGATCTTCGGCGAGTCGTCTGGGGCGCGGGATCTTCGGCGTCACAACTCGATGCTGGAAGGCGCGCTGTTCAGCGCGTTTATCTCGAGCGGATGGCTGCGCTGCTCAATCCGCCGACAAGCTCAGCGGCAGCGGGTACGGCGACCGCACCACTTCCGTCAACGTTTCTGGCAGTCCCAAACGTGAGCCGGAGTGATGTTCCGGCAGTCGTGCGGAGTCAGTTGAAGTCGATTCGCGAAAGTGCTCGAAGGTCTGCAGCTCTTGCAGGAGAAGCGACAGTTGCGCGCGCGCATTGGCTGGATGTTGTGGACCGGATCGGCACGATGCTGGACCCTGACAGAAGGTCGCCCTGATTCACAGACTGAGCGCCAGGTGCTGATTACTTTTTCTTCGCCTCGAACGCCCTGATCTCGGCCGTCATCCCCTTCGCGAGGTCGTTGGGAATCGGAAACGTGAGCGCATACTGGGAGATTCTCCACCGTCCGTTTTGTCTGACGAGAACCCCGGTTCCCCTGCTGGTTCCATAACTCTCACTGTCGAGCAGCTCGTCGAACCATGCGACACAACCGCACGGAACGTCGGCAATGACGACGTTCCGTGCGCGCGGATGGTATACCCATCCCGTTCCCTTCTTGAAATACGGCTCGGCGAAACCACGAAACTCCTTCAGCGTCCAGCGCTCAGCCGCGTCACTGCCGATGTAGATCGCGTCGTCAGTGAAGAGCCTGAAGTATCGGCTTCCATCCGCCTTCGCCGCCGCATCGTGCAACTCATTTAGTGTCGAGTCAATCTCAGCGGTCGCGGATGCAGGCTGAGCAAGCGTCGCAGCGGGAGTCGCGATGAACGCCAGCAGCAGAAACAGGTGCGTTGCAGGTCTATTGCGCAATTGAACACCTCGCCACGTTGGCAACGGGATTGGACTGAACCTTAGCGCGAGCCACCGACCCAGCCAGCCTCGGCGCCACGCTGTATTTTTGAGTTCCGGCTCGGCAGAAAAATAGTGACATAACAACACTAATAAGTCCCGTTCCCGCTGTATCACTATCTATAGTAGTAGCTGTCCCACGATAACTTCTCAGATCCGATGAATAAATCCCTCGTTCTCGCCGCGCTCGTTGTCGCCGTTCCGCTCGCTGCCCAGAACCCGCCGCCGCCACCGCCGCCGAACCCGCCATCAGGTGGCGCTGCACCGACTGCAAGCACAGCGATTCCGGCCAAGTGGGATGTGATGGCAAAACGGGCGAAGTCGAAATCGATCGAGTACGACGTGACCGAGGGAACGTGGATGCATCTCGATGTTTCCCCCGACGGCAAGACCATCGTCTTCGACCTCGTCGGCGACATCTACACTATCCCGATCACCGGCGGCGGCGCCACCCTGATACTCGGCGGAGCAGCATACGAGATGCAGCCGCGCTTCTCGCCTGACGGGAAGCGGATCGCATTCGCTTCAGACCGCGGTGGCATCACGAACGTCTGGACCGCCGACATCACCGGCAAAGACCTGCGGCAGGTCAGCAACGACCGGGAACGCGAAGTATCGAATCCGGCGTGGACGCCTGACGGGCAATTCCTCGTTAACCGGAAGCACTTTCGGAACACGCGATCGCTTGGTGCCGGTGAAATGTGGCTCTACCACACTTCCGGCGGCAACGGACTCAAGTTGACCGACCGTCGCAACTGGGAACAGAACGCGACTGAGCCGATCGTCTCGCCTGATGGCCGCTATGTCTACTTCACGGAAGACGTATCACCCGGCGGCGGATTTCAGTACAATCGCGACGCCCATGGACAGATTTACGTCGTGCAGCGCTTTGACCGGGAGACTGGTGAGCGTACGACGGTCATCG
>JAYUWU010000261.1:0-6990 GCA_043753365.1 Gemmatimonadaceae bacterium
ATGACTCCGACGTTTGCCGTATCGCCTTTGTCCCCCGAGCGTGCATGCGCGATGTCGAGAAGTCGAATACGCATCAGACAATCTCCACGTGAGTCTCGACAACCCGCTTGTCGATGAGCGCTGGCCAGTAAGCGACAATCTCTTCGACTTTCGGGCGGCCCCCGGCAAATCCCGTGACGCTCGGCGGTCCATTGAGTACCAACGGTGCGATCTCGCGCGTGAATCGCTCGACGGCCTTGCGATCTTCACCGCGCACTCCGACTCTGAGCTGAACTTCGGGATAATCCGGGGCCGAGCCTGCGGCGCGTGTCGCCAGATCGCCGTGTGTGGCCGAAGCGCCAACGAACTCTGTCAGCACCTGATCGAACTTCAGTCCGAGCCGATCGAGTCTCTCACGCAGAATTCTGTCGGCGAGCTGAGCCTTCTCGAGTGCATCGGGCCAGGAATAGACGAGACTTCCGACAGCCTTGAACCCGGCACGATAGGCGATGGAGACCTTGAGCTTGTCTGTCGCGGGTCGCCCCTCGATACCACTTACACGAACTCGATCGGCGCCGGCGTCCTGGAGCTTGATCGTCGTAAAATCCGCGGTCACGTCTGGCGTGATGTACTCGTGCGGATCTCCCATTTCGTAAACGAGCTGCTCGCTGACCGAAGGAATGGAAACACGTCCCCCAGTCCCTGCATGTTTGGTTATCACGAAGGTTCCGTCAGGAGATGCCTCCGCAATGGGATATCCAACATTCGCCAGGTTCGGTATCGATCTCCACTCGTGCAGGCAATTCCCGCCCGACGCTTGCGCGCCGCATTCAATCATGTGCCCAGCCACAATTCCCGCGGCAAGCTTGTTCCAGTCGGCAGCGCCCCATCCGAACTCGTATCTGAGTGGTGCCATCGTCAGCGCCGTGTCGGTCGACCGCCCGGTGATCACGATATTTGCCCCGCGCTCGAGCCCTTCGACAATCGGCTCAGACCCGATGTAAGCGTTCGCTGAAAGAACGCGATCACGAATTGTCGATAGCGGCTCGCCGGTGTCCATGTTTGCGAGGGAGTGGCCTTCGGCGAGGAGATCATCCAGGCGTCCAAGCAGATCATCTCCCGTGACGACCGCGATGCGGACGTTCTCGCCAACACCCTTCGATGTCGCGAGCGAACGAATCGCAGCCGCGCAGGCAGGCGGATTCACTCCGCCGGCATTTGCGATGACTTTGACTCCACGATTGGCAATCGCCGGAAGTATGCTTTCAATCGCGCCGACAAAATCGCGGGCGTATCCCATCGACGGGTCCCTCTCCAGCTGCTTCTGGAGAATCGACATAGTCACCTCGGCCAGATAGTCGAGCATGAGGTAATCGATCTCCCCGCCCTCGACCTGCTGGCGGGGCGCGTCGAGTGAGTCCCCCCAGAATCCCTGACCGCTTGCAACGCGAACGATTTCCTTCACGCTATTCTCCCAGGTGCGGAGGCAGGACGAACGCACCGATATGTGGTCCCTTGTTCTGCAATGATGTTCTCAGCGCCATCGCCAGCACGTCGCGCGTATCTTCGGGGTACACGATCGCGTCGATGAACCCACGGGCAGCGGCGTAACGTGCATCGAGCTGATGCTCGTAGTCTTCGCGCATCGCTTCGACGGCTGTCGTGACCTGTGGCGAGGGATCCTCTCCCTTTTTCTTTGCTGCGTCGAGCGCAGGCCCATGCACTGCCTGCACCGCCGATTCCCCTTCCATCACGGCCATTCTGCCGGTCGGCCAGCTGAAAATGAAATCGGGGTCGAAGCCCTGCCCTGCCATCGCGTAGTAACCGGCGCCGGACGCATGGTTCAGGGTGAGAACGATCTTTGGAACCATCGTGGTCGCCATCGCTTCGACGAACCTCGCGCCGGCCCTGATGATCCCTTCGTGCTCAGCTTCAGGTCCAACCATGAATCCCGATACGTCCTGCACGAACAGCAGCGGAATGCGCTGCTTGTCACAGCGGTCGATGAAATACGCGACCTTCTCAGCGCTTTCGGCATAAAGAATCCCGCCGAAACGCGGCTTCTCACCTGGCCTGCCCTTGATCAAGCCGCGCTGATTCGCAATGACACCTACGGCGATGCCATCGATCGAGGCATCACCGCAAATCATCTCACGCGCGATGTCTTTCTGAAATTCGTCGATCGACCCGTTATCGAGTATCGCCGAGAGAAGCGAATGCATGTCGTAAGACATGCGGTGATCGGAGGGCAGGAGGTCGTAGAGTGCTTCCGACTGCGATTTGTCGGCGCCGGACGCGCTCCGAGTTCCAGGCGCCGTCCACTTGTCGCTTGCAAACCTGAACCGCTGAGCATAGGCGTCAGTTGATTCAGGCTCGGGTGATCCGCGCAATCTGCCGATGAGATCGCGCAGCTTTGCGAGGCAGGCGTCCTCGTTTTCGGTTGCGTAGTGCGCGACGCCACTGATCTGCGTATGTGTCGAAGCGCCGCCGAGCGTTTCGGCATCTACCGTCTCGCCGGTCGCGCCCTTGACCAGGTTTGGTCCGCCGAGCCCCATGAAGGACGTGCCCTTCACCATGAGGATGACGTCGGAGAGCGCGGGGAGATACGCTCCGCCGGCGACACACTGTCCCATCACGGCAGCAAGCTGCGGAATACGCAGGTACCGTCGCATGATGGAATTGTAGTAGAAGATTCGTGCTGCTCCGTACTGACCGGGAAAGACTCCGCCCTGGTACGGAAGATTTACACCTGCGGAATCGACGAGGTATATGATCGGCACGCGGCACCGCATGGCGATCTCCTGAGCGCGGAGAATCTTCTTTATCGTCTCTGGCCACCACGAACCGGCCTTTACCGTCGCGTCGTTGGCGACGATGACAACTTCGCGACCCTGAACGATACCGATACCGGTGACGACCCCTGCTCCCGGCGCAGTGCCGTCGTACTGGTCGTACGCGACGAGCAGCCCGATCTCCAGGAATCGCGCGCCGGGATCGCACAGTCGCTCAACTCGCTCACGCGCTGAGAGCTTTCCCTGGGCGTGAAGTTTTGCGATGCGCTCGCTGCCGCCGCCCTGCCGCAGTGTTTCTTCGAGGTCCCTGACTTCGCCGCTCAGCTCCCTCAGGCGGGACGTCACCTTCACGCCCCTGTGGCTGGTGCGTCCTGAGTCTCGCGGGTGGCGAACCAGTCCTTTATGTAGTCGACCAGCTCGGACGTTGGCGTTCCGGGACCGAACAGGCGGCCGATCCCCTGCTGCTGGAGCTGATCCATGTCCTCTTTCGGTATGATTCCGCCGCCGGTAATAAGGATGTCATCCCTGCCCTGCGCTTTCACGAGCTGCGCGACACGGGGGATCAGCGTCATGTGCGCACCGCTCAGGATCGACAAGCCGATGACGTCGGCGTCCTCCTGCACTGCGGCTGACGCGATCATCTCTGGCGTCTGGTGAAGCCCCGTATAGATGACCTCCATGCCGGCGTCGCGAAGAGCCGCTGCGACAACTTTCGCTCCCCGATCGTGGCCGTCGAGTCCGGGTTTAGCTACGACTACTCTGATTGGTCTCATACGCGGTCAAAATTAACCCGTTTTGCGGGCAACGAGCAGCATTTCGCCAGACTTTCTCGAGAGCGGGCGGGTCGAAAAATCGTCGAAGGCCTCCTCCACGATGAGCCCTTCCGCTGCACAAAGCTCCGCCAGGCGCGTGGCCGTGTACAACCTGATCCGATGCGTGCGCCTTCCGAGCTTCTTCGCCATCCCCCTCCACGTCGACTCGATCGTGAGCACGCCGGAGAGAGAATCGAAGCTTCGCTCGTGAGCGATCATTGTCCCGTCCTCGGTCCGCCACCAATCGCGCGCCAGGAACCGCGCCATCACTCCGTCCCGGCTTCCACCATGCCAGATGAGCATCCCGCCTGGCTTCAGCACTCTCGCAAACTCGCCGATCACCTTTGCGTCATCACTCGGGTTCGTGAAGAATCCAAATGATGTGAAGAGGTTGAGCACCGCATCGAAGCGCCCCCGCCACTTTGCCGGCATGCGGCGCATGTCTCCCTGCGTATAACGCAGCTTCGACCCAGTTCCCCGCTTGCGGGCGATCTCGAGCAGGTGCTCCGAGAAGTCGAGTCCATCTACATTGAAGCCCGCCTCAGCGAGAAGATGGGCGTGGCGCCCTTGCCCGCACGGAACGTCGAGCAGCCTCGAGCCGGATGGCAGGCCAAGTATTTCGATCACCCGCGCGACTTCGTTGCGGTCACGCTCCAGCGTGAACAGGGGCTCGTATTCAAGCAGGTAGTGGGAGTCGAAATAATTCTCCCACCATTCCGGGCGCTTCACAGCGTCGCGATCAGAAGAATACCGGCTCCCTGTATGCACCAAATACATCCTCGAGCGCGGCACGTATCTCATAAAGCGTGCAGTAAGCCCGCGCAGCGTCGAGAATGTACGGCATCGTGTTCGCGTTGGACTTCGCCGCATCACGAAGCTCGTTCAGGCGCCGTTCAGCGAGCGCATTGTCGCGTGTGGCGCGGACACCAGCCAGCCGCTCCCGCTGCTCCTTTTCCGTATCGCCGATCTTCAGCAGCGGAATCGTCAGCTCCGGCTCGTCAGTCACGAACTCGTTGACGCCGACGATCACGTGTCGATGCTGCTCTATCTCCCACTGCTGTCGCGCAGCCGACTCCGCGATCTTGCGCTGCAGCCAGCCCGTTTCGAGTCCGCGCACAACACCACCGACCTCTTCGATCTGCGCGAACAACGACTCAGCCTCTTCCTCCAGCTGCGTCGTGAGGGCTTCGACGTAGTAGGATCCGCCGAGCGGGTCCATCACGTTTGGTACCCCGGTCTCGTAAGCGAGCACCTGCTGCGTACGCAGCGCGACCTGCACCGACTCTTCAGTGGGGAGCGCGAGCGTTTCGTCCATGGAATTGGTGTGCAGCGACTGAGTTCCGCCGAGCACGGCGGCCATTGCCTGGTATGCTACGCGGACGATGTTGTTCATCGGCTGCTGCGCAGTGAGGGTAACGCCGGCTGTCTGCGAGTGGAACCGCATGATCAGTGAGCGCGGATCTTTCGCGCCGTAGCGGTCCCTCATGTGCCGCGCCCAGATGCGCCGCGCCGCGCGAAGCTTCGCAATCTCCTCGAAGAAATCGTTATGAATATCCCAGAAGAAGGAGAGCCGCGGTGCGAATGAATCGACGTCGAGACCTCGCGCGATTCCCCGCTCGACGTAGGTGAACCCATCGGCGAGCGTGAAGGCGAGCTCCTGTGCCGCCGTCGCGCCCGCTTCGCGAATGTGATATCCGGAAATGGAAATGGTATTCCACTGCGGCACATGCTCGGCTGACCACTCAAAACAGTCGACGATGAGCCGGAGCGCCGGTTCTATCGGGAAGCACCAGGCATGTTGTGCCATGTACTCCTTCAGGATGTCGTTCTGGATCGTTCCGCGCAGTTGATCCAGCGACACCCCCTGCTTTTCCGCCGCAGCGAGGTAAAAACAGTAGAGGATGACGGCAGGCCCGTTGATCGTCATCGACGTGGAGACCTTGTCGAGCGGAATCCCCTCGAAGAGAAGCTCCATGTCCGCAAGACTCGAGATTGCTACGCCGCACTTGCCGACTTCACCCTCGGAGCGCGGGTGGTCGGAGTCGTATCCCATGAGCGTTGGGAAATCGAACGCGACCGATAGTCCCGTCTGCCCGTGCGCGAGCAGGAACTTGTAGCGCTCGTTTGTATCGTGGGCGCTTCCGAAGCCTGCAAACTGGCGCATTGTCCACAGCTTGCCGCGATACCCGGTTGGATGAATTCCCCGCGTGTAGGGATATGCACCAGGCATTCCGAGATCCGCTTCGTGAACGTCTCCGGCATCGATGCTGGTGTAGAGAGGGTTTACTTCCTTCCCCGAATTCGTGAATGCGATCTCACGCTTCTTCGCGGCATCGTACTTCTTCTTCCAGATATCGAGCTCCGAGCGAAGTCTCGCATTCTCGTTCTCGAGCTCGTCGGAGTCGGCGAGCCCGAAGCCCTGGCCCGATCCAGTATTTGCAGAAGTCACTTGGTCGCTCCGGTAACCAGTTTCCCAAAGTGTGCGAGCAGCTCGTCGGCTACTGCGAACGGTGTCGTGCTGCCGGCTTCCATTTCATCGACCTTTGTCTCGAGCCATTGCATCGTCTCGGGCACTTCCCAAAGGCGCCTTCGCATCCGTCGCTCAGCGGCTTCGACGACCCGCTCCACGAGCCGTTCGCGGCGCCGCGAGCGCAGCTCACCGCTCTTTTCAAGATAAGTGAAGTGACGGTCAAGGGATTCCATGATCTCGGGAATGCCCTCTGCCCTCGCAGCGACAGCACGAAGGACCGGTGGCGTCCATGTTACCGGCGAATCCTTCCTTGCTTCCTCGCGTGCGAGCTTCGCTGGGTTCTTGAATCCCTTGAGGTCGACTCCATGATGCGCGGGCACGTTCGAATACGAAGCGCCCTTCCGCAGTCCAAGCATCAGCTCGACGTCGCTGCGCAGCCTGTCAGCGCCTGGCCTGTCTGACTTGTTGACCACAAAAACATCGGCAATCTCCATCACCCCCGCCTTGAGGGTCTGGATCGAATCGCCGGACTCCGGGACGAGCACCACCATCGTTGTGTCCGCTGTCCGCGCTACATCGAGCTCTGACTGGCCCACTCCGACTGTCTCGATGATCACGCGATCGAAGCCGAAACCGTCGAGGACGTCAGCGACTTCGCGAGTCGTCGCCGCCAACCCGCCCAGCGATCCGCGGGTCGCCATCGACCTGATGAACACGCCCGAGTCGAGCGCGATGTTCTCCATTCGAACTCGATCTCCGAGCAGTGCGCCACCGGTAAAGGGCGACGTCGGATCCACCGCGACGATTCCCACAGTAAGGCCGGCGTTCCTGAACTCGCGCGCGACGAGTGTCGTGATCGTGCTTTTACCCGCGCCCGGCGGGCCCGTTATTCCTATCCGCCTGGCGCGACCAAGCTTCGGATGCATCGCAGCGAGAA
>JAYUWU010000262.1:0-6989 GCA_043753365.1 Gemmatimonadaceae bacterium
GTCACTGGCAACACCCGCGTTTCATCCGATGACATCGCTTCGGCGATGGAGTCAAAACCGGAAGGATTCCTCTGGTTCCGGAAGGGCGAGTTCGACGACACCAAATACGCAGCCGATCTCGCCGAGCGTATTCCGGCGCTCTACTCGAGCCGCGGTTTCATTGACTTTCGCATCGTCAGCGACTCGCTGATCGTCGATCGCGAGGCAGGTAAAGCCGTCATCGATCTCACAGTGAGTGAAGGTCCCAGGTATCGTATCGGAAGCTTTGAGGTGCTTGGCAACCGGCGCTTCTCGTCGACCGAGATCGACCAGTATTATCCGTTCGGCAACGAGACCCAGACGCTTACGCAGCGGGCGGCAGGACTCATTCGTGGCTCCTACAATAATCCCGCAGGGACGTTTGATGCGGCGAAGTGGGCAGACGGTGAGTCCAAGCTGCGCGACGCATACAATGACGAGGGCTACATCTACGCGCGCATCAGGCCCGTAGTTGAGCGCCAGCCGGGCGGAGATTCCGTCCGCGTGGTGAACCTGCGCTGGGAGATCGACGAGGCCAGTCCGGCAATCGTGAACCGGATCGACATCGAGGGGAATGATTTCACCTACGAGTCGTGCATTCGCGAGCAGGTCGTGCTCGCACCGGGCCAGGTGTTCAATCGCAACTACCTGCTTCGCAGCTACCAGAATATCTCGAACCTAAACTTCTTCGAAGGGCCGATGCCCGCGCCGGAAACGCGCCCGGTGGGCGACCAGGGTGATGTCGACATCGTCTTTCGCGTGAAGGAGAAGCGCACCGGCAACGTGAACTTTGGTGCATCGACCGGACAGGGTACCGGAATCGGCGGATTCATCGGTCTCGACCAGCCGAATCTGCTTGGCCGATGCAAGCGTGCGCAGCTGCAGTATCAGTTCGGCCGGTACATCAACGACTTCAACGCGACGTATACCGATCCCAACATCCGCCAGACGCGGATCTCGGGAAGCCTGACCGCCTACCATACGGCTTCGCGCTATACGATCGCCGATCTCGGACGCACGACGCGCACAGGCGCCCAGGCGCAGGTTGGTTTCCCGGTTCCGAACTCGCTCTATAGCCGGATACTCGTTTCGTACGGCGGCGAGGGAGTTTCGTACGGCGGCGAGGGACTGCTGTCGACGGTAGAAGATCGTTGCGAGAACTGCTTCAGGTCGACGCTTGGCTTTACTGCGTCGCATGATACCCGCCTCGGTCTCCCGTTCGCGGCTGAGGGCGGCTCTCAGACGTTCAACGCGCAATTCAATGGCGGACCGCTCGGAGGAACAGCATCTTTCCAGCGATACACCACGGAGCTCAAGGCCTACGCTCCGATCGGTGGCATTGGCGTGGCTTCGCTTGGGTCCGCGCCGATGACGTTTTTGATAGGCATGACGGCGCGAGGTGGAGCGGTGTTCGGCAACCCCGGCCCGTTCTTCTACAGCCAGTCGTTCGCGCTCGGTGGGACGCAGTACGGTGAGCAGCTCCGCGGGTATGAGGAATTCTCGATCACGCCGGCAGGGTTCAATCAGTTTGCGGAAGGGGGAAGCGGTGTTCAGCGTACCTCGTTCGGAAACGCATTCTTCACCGGCACAGCGGAGCTTGGCCTGCGTGTAAGCCAGTCGCTGTACATCAACTCGTTTTTCGAGGGCGGAAACGTGTGGGACCGCCCGAGTCAGTTCGATCCGACGAGGTTGTTCCGTTCCTTTGGTTTTGGCGCAGCAATCGTGAGCCCGCTCGGACCGATTGGCGTCGATCTAGGGTATGGACTGGATAAGCTCGACATCAATGGCCGCCCGGCACCAGGGTGGAAGTTCCACTTCAAGCTCGGTCAGTTCTTCTAACATTGCTTTCAACATTGGAGTTTTCATGCGTGGTTTGATTCGTGCGGCTTTGTTCGCACTCGTCGTTGGTGCAGCTTCAGCCGGTGTTGCATCGGCCCAGGCGACACCGAAGTTCGGTTTCATCAACTCGGCGGCAATTCTTGCTGAAGCGCCGGGACGCGCCGAAGCAGAGACGCGGTTCAAGAATGAAGTGACGGCCTATCAGGGACAGCTCACTCGCATGCGCGATTCGCTTGAGGCGATGGCCACGGCATTTGAGCGCGATGCACCGCGTCTCGACAGCGCGACGCGCATCACCCGTGCCCGCTCCATCCAGGAGCGCGAGACTGCATATCAGAACCGCGCTCGGACGCTCGACGAGCAGATGCAGAACCGGCAGGGCGAGCTGATTCGGCCGATCATGGAGAACCTTCAGCGGATCATCGAGCAGGTTCGCGCCGAAGACGGATACGCGATGATCTTCGATGTTGCCAACCAGGCGAGCGTAATAGTCGCTGCTGACAAGACGCTCGACCTCACTCCCAAGGTGCTCGCTCGCGTGAAGGCGGCTCCCGCCCCTGCTCCTGTCGCGGCTGGCCCGACGACGCCTCAGCCTGCGGGAGTTACAGCTCCGAGGCGGTGACGCAACCAGATTCAGCGGCAAACCCCGTCGGCGGTGAGCGTGCTTGCACTCTCACCGCTTCTGACATAGCGGCAATCTGCGGCGGGGAATTGAGGGGAGATGGCGCCACGCTTGTTGACAGCGTTGCGCCTCTTTCGCGTGCGGAGCGAAACAACCTGAGTTTCCTCGCTGACGGCAGATATTCCGCGATGCTGACTACGGCAACGCCTGGGGTACTGCTGGTCACGCCCGAGCTCGCTGAGTCCACCGGGAGCGTGCCCGCGCGGATCATCGTGGCGAAACCCGCGGCGGCGCTCCTCGAGTTGCTTCCTCGCCTATATCCACAGTCAGACAGGGTGCCGGCGATTGACCTTACGGCGCGTATCGGTCGCGGAGCAAGAATCGGCGATCGTGTCACGCTCGATGCATACGCCGTCATCGGAGATGGCGCTGTTGTCGATGATGATGTCGTTGTCGGCGCGCACTGTGTGATCGGCAGCGGGGTGACCATCGGGAATGGCTCGCGCCTCTTTCCGCACGTGACCGTCTATTCGGGTGGAAGGATAGGCGAACGCGTGACACTGCATTCGGGAGTGAGGATAGGATCTGACGGCTTCGGATATGTCTTCACCGGCGGTGTTCATTCGAAGATTCCACATGTTGGCCGTTGCATCATCGGCAACGACGTGGAGATCGGCGCAAACACCACGATCGACCGAGGCAGCATCGACGATACCATGATCGGCGCAGGGACGAAAATCGACAACCTCGTCCAGATTGGACATAATGTTCACGTTGGGTCGCTGTGCCTGATCATGGCGCAGGTCGGCATCGCCGGCTCAGCCCGCATTGGTGACGGGTGTGTAATCGCGGGGCAGGCAGGCCTGGGCGGACACATCAACATTGGCGCAGGTGCCCGTATCGGTGGGCAGTCCGGAGTGTTTGGTAATGTGCCAGCGGGTGAAGTATGGTCAGGCTACCCTGCTCGCCCGCATCGTGAGTCGCTTCGCGCGACCGGCGCGCTGCTGAAGCTGCCTGAGATGATGAAGCGGGTTGAAGAGATGATCGACGAACGCGAGACAAAATGAGTCGCAACACAATCGCCTCACCGGCTCAGATTGCCGGCATCGGGCTCCATCTTGGCGAGCAGTGCAGTCTCACGTTTCTACCGGCGCCGGCGGGCAACCGTATCACGTTCAGGCGCGCGGACCTTGAGGATGCTCCCGCTATCCCGGTGTCAGTCGAGCAGGTCAGCGCGAGCGAGCGCCGGACGCAGCTTGGCTCGGGCGTCAACACCGTGCACACCGTCGAGCACGTTCTCTCCGCTGCGACTGCCCTTGGCATCGACGACCTGATCATCGAGATGACCGGACCCGAACCGCCGATTGTCGACGGGAGCGCCGCGCCGTTTTTCGAAGTGCTGAAGAAGGCCGGGCTTGCGGCTCAGGATGGGCATCCGGAGATTCTCGTGCTGACGGAGCCGGTGCGCATAATAGACGGCGAATCTGTCTACGAGGCGTTCCCGGCCGATGAGTTGAGCCTCGACGTATCAATCGAGTTTCCGCACCTGAAGATCGGGCGGCAGTCGATGCGGATAGTTGTCACTGAGGCGACCTTTGCTTCGGAGCTGGCTCGTGCGCGAACGTTCGGTTTCGTGCACGAGGTCGAGTGGCTACGTTCACGCGGGCTGATCAAGGGGGCTTCGACAGAAAACGCCATCGTCCTCAGCGAGACCGACATCGTGAATGGGCCGCTGAGATGGCCGGACGAGTTCGTGCGTCACAAGGCGATGGACTGCGTTGGAGACCTCGCTCTCGTCGGGGCGCGGGTTCAGGCGCGGATCGTCGCGGTGAAGCCGAGCCATCGAGGCACTGTGACGCTCGTCCGCGAGCTCAAGCGCGCGGGAAGCATTCAATCTGCAAAGGGGAAGGCTGAGAAGATGACGGGATCGGTAAAGAAAGCTGTGTACGAGATCGAGGATATCATGCGTGTTCTGCCGCACCGGTATCCGTTTCTGCTGGTCGACCGCATTCTCGAAATGGAGGAGAACAAGCGCATAGTCGGCGTAAAGAACGTCACGATCAACGAGCCGTTCTTTCAGGGACATTTTCCCGGTCATCCGATCATGCCTGGCGTGCTGATAGTAGAGGCGATGGCGCAGGTCGGCGGCATGCTTCTGCTCGGTACGCTCGAGGAGCCGGACACGAAAGTCGTGTACTTCATGTCACTCGACAACATAAAGTTCAGGAAGCCGGTTCGCCCCGGTGACCAGATCATTTTCGAGGTCGAAATGGTCCAGGTCCGGGGGAAGATCGCAAAGACTCGCGGTGTGGCCAGAGTTGACGGCGAAGTAGTGGCGGAAGCCGAAATGGCGGCGATGGTTCGCGATAGATGAAAACTCCTGGCATTCACCCGACCGCCCTCATTTCTCCGGACGCCGTTCTCGGGGAAAGGGTGGAGGTCGGGCCCTTTGCGATCATCGGTGAGGGATGCGAGGTCGGCGACGACAGCGTGATATCGCCCCGCGCGACACTCGAGCGGGACGTCAAGCTCGGCGCCGGTGTCAAAGTCGGCAACAGCAGCGTGCTCGGGGGACCCCCTCAGGATCTCAAATACGCAGGCGAGCAGACCACTGTAGAGATTGGCGACAACACTGTTATCCGCGAGTTCGTGACGATCAATCGTGGCACGGCGCAATCCATGAAAACCAGCGTCGGCAGCAAGTGCCTTCTGATGTCGTACGTTCACCTCGCGCACGATTGCCATCTCGGTAATGGCGTCATCCTGGGGAACAGTGTGCAGCTGGCCGGTCATGTTACCATCGAGGATCGCGCGACACTGTCGGGCCTCTCCGGCGTTCACCAGTTCGTGCGGATCGGGCGAAACGCGTTTATCGGCGGATGCTCGCGCGTGTCGAAGGACATTCCACCGTTTCTGAAAGCGGTGGGCAACCCGATCAGGCTTTATGGACTCAACGGCGTCGGGCTTCAGAGAAACGGTTTTCCCGACGACGTTGTACGTGAGCTGAAGCGCGCCTATCGATTGTTCTTTCGGTCCGACCTCAACCTGTCGCAGGCTATCGACCGGGCTGAGACGGAGCTCGAGCTTTATCCTGAGGTGCGGGAGCTGATTCAGTTTGTCGAAGGCAGCGGGCGGGGCGTAGTCATCTGACAAAAACCTTGAGGGTCGGTGTAATCGGCGCGGGCAGCCTGGGTTTTCATCACGTCCGCATCCTGCGCGACATGGATTCTGTCGCATTTGCGGGGTTTGTCGAAGCCCGCGACGACCGGGCCGCCGAAGTCGCGACAGAGCTTGGCGTCAAGCGATACGCGAATGGAACTGCGCTGCTCGACGATGTCGATGCGGTTACGATCGTCGTGCCGACTTCTGCTCATTTCGCGGTGGCAAAGGAAGCCCTTGCAGCCGGAAAGCACGTATTTATCGAGAAGCCGATCACTGCGACAATCGAGGAAGCGGATGAGCTCCTGCACATTGCCGCCAGTAACGGATGCATCGTGCAGATCGGGCACGTCGAGCGGTTCAATCGGGCGGTTCGCGCGGCGCTGCCTTACGTGTCGCGGCCGCGTTTCATAGAAAGCGAGCGGCTCGCTCTCTTCAGCCTCCGCGGTTCGGACGTTGCGGTGGTTCTCGACCTGATGATACACGACATCGATCTGGTTCTCACCCTGGTCGGCGACACGGCGGAGGAGATCTCGGCTGTTGGAGTTCCGGTGCTGACTCCGATGCTCGACATAGCGAACGCGCGCGTGACGTTCTCGTCCGGCGCGGTTGCAAACATCACGTCGAGCAGGATCTCGCGTGATCGTGTCAGGAAGATCCGGATTTTCCAGGAGTCCGGCTACATGTCGCTCGACCTTGGTGCCGGCACGGGCCATTTCTTCAGGCTGAAGGAAAAGATGGATCCCACTCGCCCGCCAGCCGGTCCTGTAAACATTACTGACTACGTCGACCACATCGCTCTCACTGCGCCCGAGGGAGAGCCGCTGCGGCTCGAATTCGACAGTTTCGTCGCTGCACTCAACGGCGAGAGTCCGGTCGTCGTTACCGGCGAAGACGGCAAGCGCGCGCTGTCTGTCGCACTTCGCATCGTTGCGGAGATCGAACGCACCCGGCCCGCTTTCACGGGCGAAGCTGTGACCAGCGGTGCCTGAAATTGTATTCGTCGCAGGGGAAGCTTCTGGCGATCTCCATGCGGCGGGCGTTGCAGAGCAACTGAGGCTGCTGCGTCCCGAGATCGAGCTGACTGGTTTTGGGGGTCCGCTGATGGAACGCGCCGGCGTGACACTTTTCGAGAAATACGACACCGGCGTCATGGGGTTTCTCGAGATAATCCGTCATATCCCACGGCACTATGCGCTGTTCGAGCAGATCCGAGAACGATTCAAGCGCAACGATGTAAGGCTTCTTATCGTGATCGATTATCCTGGCTTCAACATGAAAGCTGCGGCTGCCGCCAAGGATGCCGGGATCCCTGTCCTTTACTACGTGACGCCGCAGGTGTGGGCTTGGG
>JAYUWU010000263.1:0-2759 GCA_043753365.1 Gemmatimonadaceae bacterium
CACCAGAGGAGGAAAAGAAACCAGCACGAACGACAACGACGTGACCGACGACTTACCAATCCTCCCGGTCTAAGGCTTACCCATCCTCCCGTCCGTACAGTCTGGAGTGTCGAGTCGTAGTTCTCAGTTTTGAGTTTGCCTACCCAGTTTTGAGTTGAGCTACAAGTCCGAGTCGCGGCGGGGAGAGCCGGAACGATAACCAGCGGCCTCGGCCTCATCTTCCAGATCCAGCTGAGCCTGGTCACGCTCGATCGCGTCCTTCTCGGCCCGGTAGCGGTTGTACCACTCGCGCGTGACCTGCGCGGCCAGCTCGCGGTTGCCAAGTCCGAATGACAAGGCAAGAGCCAGTGCAATAGCGCCGAAAAGAAGAGCGAACGCAGTCGTTACGATCTCGCTGGCAACGCCGAGCTCCTGAAGTGCCATGAATACCGCGAGGACGATGACACCGCCCTTGCCGACTCGAGCGAGCGTCGGTCCGCCATGCAGACCGCCGGCGCTGGCCATGATCAATCCGCCGACAAAACCGCCGAGGACGATGCCTACGATGATGATCACAACCGCTGCAATTACGCTTGGGATGTAACTCACCAGCTCGCTGAAAACGTTCGCCAGCGACTGCAGACCCAGCGCGTTCGCGGCAACGAGCATCACCGTGAACATGATGAACCAGAACACCAGGTTCGCAGCGATGCGCGTAGGGTTCACGTGAGAGCCGGCGCGCTCGACCGCGTCCATCACGCCACCGCGCTCGAGGAGCTGGTTGAACCTTATGCGGCGAAGGAGCTTGTCAGTTCCCTTTTCGAACAGCCGCGCGAGCAGGTAACCCGCGAAAAGAATTACCAGCGCGCCGATCAATGCCGGCACGTACTGGTAAAGTTGCGCGAAGCTTTCCTGGAGTCGCTCGGTAAAGCTCTGAGTCGTGTCGCCCACTGATTTTTTCCGGGGTGAATTGCCTTAAAACGACACATAAGGATAGCAGGAACAAACCGGATTTGCTCGCCTAATTGCGGGTGCCGCGCCTGATGTCGTAGATCGCACTGCGGTGGCATTTCGGGCAGATTAGCCACTCGCGGCGCCGGGCGTAGCCAAGTCCGAATGATCCCCCGCCGATGGGCCTTTCCGTCATTCTGACTTCACATCGCGGGCATGTCGGCATCGCCCCCGACACGAACATCTCTTTCATATTCCTGAGCTCGTCAGGTGTGTATTGAGCCTGTTCAGTCATGGCACGCGAACGACGATCTTGCCGAACTGTCGTCCCCCCGCCATCAGCTCGAATGCATCGCGTCCCTTCTCCAAATCAAATACCGAATCGATCGTCGGGTGCAGTCGTCCCGCGTTGAGCTCCTTCGTCACCGCGTCAAACTCGTAGTCATTGCCCATCGTCGACCCCATGATCGTCCACTGATTCCAGAACAGTCGCCTCACATCCGTCTGCACCGTCGGGCCGGACGTTCCACCACAGGTCACGAGCCTCCCTGCCCGGCCGAGTGCGACGAGGGACTGATCCCAGGTGTCCTTGCCTACGCTGTCGATCACCACGCTCACGCCTCGTTTGCGTGTCCTGGCCCTTACCTCTCTCCCGACTGACGTCGTCCGGTGATTTATCGTTTCGTCAGCTCCCATCGCTTTCGCTTTCTCGAGCTTCTCATCGCTGCCTGAGGTGACCCACACTCGTGCTCCAAGCTGCTTTGCGATTCGGAGCGATGCCTGCGCCACGCCTCCACCAATTCCCCAGATCAGAACTTCGTCGTCAGGTCCGACCTTCGCCCTGGTGACGAGCATGCGCCAGGCAGTAAGCGTCGCGAGAGTAAATCCGGCAGCTACTTCTATAGATAGGGAGTCGGATATTGCCCGGACGTTCGCTGCGGGGACGACAACGTACTCGGCCATGGTGCCAGGCCGGTGCTCCCCCAGGAGCCCGAACTTCACACATAGCGACTGCTCGCCGTCGAGACAGTACTGACACGTTCGGTCGCTGATCCCGGGGTTGATCACCACTCGTTGTCCGACCGCTACTCCCCTTACACCCTCTCCGATCGCATCGATGACCCCGGCTCCATCGGCACCCAGCACCCAGGGAGGTGTGATCGTGACTCCGGGAAGTCCGCGAACAGTGAAAACATCCAGGTGATTGAGGGCGGCGGCCTGGACTCGAACACGGACTGAGTCCTCACCGGGCTCTGGAATCGCGACATCGGTGAGATAGTCCAGCTTTTCCAGTCCGCCATGCGCGGAGATCGTCAGCGCTCGCAACGAAAATCTCCCGGGTTATATTGAGAACCGGACGCCTGTCGGGCGATGAAGGCGGAAGATACCGGCTCAGTTCCCACTCTGCTCCTGCAAGAAAATGTTATCCATCAAGGTACCCCCGCTGGGCGAGTCGATCGTCGAGGCCACTGTATCGCGCTGGCTCAAGAAGCAGGGCGACACTGTTGCCAGCGGCGAAACGATCGTCGAGCTCGAGACTGACAAGATAACTGTCGAAGTTCCAGCTCCCCGGGCAGGCGTGCTCGCGAAGACGTCAGTGGCGGAGGGCGATGTAGTCAAAGTGGATCAGTTGCTCGGCGAACTCGACGAGAGCGCGGCTCCCGCCGCGGGCGCTCCGGCGGCGGCTGAACCTGCACCGGCTCCGGCTCCTGGACCAGCGGCTCCACCCGCTCCAGCTGCTGCCGCTCCTCAGGCTTCGGCGCCAGCGCCCGCCGACACCGAATCTTCTGCCAAGTCGAGTCCTGCCGCTCGACGCACCGCTGAGGAAG
>JAYUWU010000264.1:0-6962 GCA_043753365.1 Gemmatimonadaceae bacterium
GGAGTCCCCACCTGATGAATTTCGAGTTCGAGGAAAGCGCGTCGCAGAACGCTCGGATGAAAGTCGTGGGTGTCGGTGGCGGCGGCGGCAACGCCGTGAACCGAATGATCGAAGAACGCCTGTCCGGTGTCGAATTCATATCGATCAACACCGATGCGCAGGCTCTTCTCAACTCAAAGTCTGATGTAAAGATCCAGATCGGGAAGAAGCTCACCCGCGGACTTGGTGCCGGCGCCCGCCCCGAAATCGGCAAGCAGGCAGTCGAGGAAAATCGCGAGGAAGTTTCGCGGGTTTTGACGAATGCCGACCTCGTCTTCGTGACATGCGGCATGGGTGGCGGCACGGGCACGGGGGCGGCGCCAACGGTTTGTGAGCTTGCCCGCGAAGCCGGTGCGCTCACGGTCGGTATCGTCACCAGGCCGTTCCTGTTCGAAGGTCGCAAGCGGCTGCGCCAGGCGGAGCTCGGCATCGCCGAGATGCGCAAGCATGTGGATACGATGATCGTCGTCCCGAATGAGCGCCTGCTGGCTGTCGTCGGGAAGGGAATCCCGTTCCATGACGCGCTCAAGAAGGCGGACGAAGTTCTGCTGCACGCGACGCAGGGCATCTCCACCCTGATCACTGTGACCGGCTTGGTGAACGTCGATTTCGCCGACGTACGCACCGTCATGCAGGAAGGTGGATCGGCGCTGATGGGCACTGGAATTGGCCGCGGTGAGAATCGCGCGACTGACGCCGCCCAGCAGGCGATTGCCAGCCCGCTGCTCGACAACGTTTCTGTCTCCGGTGCGACCGGCGTTCTCGTCAACATCACCGGCGGCGACGATCTCACTCTCGGCGACGTGCACCAGATCGTGGAAATCGTCAAGGACGCCGTCGGAGAGGATGCCGAGATCATTTTCGGTACCGTCAACGAGAAGGCAATGCAGGGCGAATGTCGGGTGACCGTGATCGCTACCGGTTTCGACAAGAGCCCGTCCAACATCGCCGCCCTTGCGGCGACGGAGCCGCATCTCGCGAGAAGCGCAGCGACTTCGCCTGTCAAGACTGGCACTCCCGTGATTCAGCTTCCCGTGCGCAACCGGGCTCCTGTGACCAATGGGCGTACCGTCCAGACCAACGATATTCCGCGTCGTGTTACCCCTCTCTCTCCTCCCTCGTCGTCTCCTGAGAAGGCTGACGGTAGCGGACAGGATCTCAGCGACATGGAGATCCCGACGTTCATTCGGAGACAGATGGATTGACGGTAGCAACTGCGCGGGCCATAACTTATTCGATAGTCGGGCTGCTCACGGTCGCAGCGGTGCGCATGACACCGCCGATCTCTAGAACGCCGGGTACCAGGGCGCTCGGTGGCTTCAGTGCTCAAAGCGTCGCGGCGAGGACAGATCCAGTCTCACGCGACGTTCTCTTTTCGCCGGTAGTGGTCGTGCCACGCGAAGTGATGGTGTCACCGGTTCTCGTCGTCGCGTCGAACAAGGACAAGGTCGACACGCTGACGGTCAGCGGAACGATTCAGTCGAGTCTGTTCTCAGCGCTCGACAAGAGCGCAAGCGGGCTATCACGCTCCGCCCGCGCCGAACTTGCATTCTCGCTTGCCGACATCTTCGAGTACCGCGTCGACATGAGCAAGGATTTTCAGGTCGGTGACAAGTTCCAGGTGCTCGTCGAACGGCTTCAGAAGCCGAACGGCGCCATCATCATCAACAAGGTGCTCGGCGCGAAGCTGGCACTCTCCGGCAACGAGATCGAGGCGATCCGCTTCGACAGCCGCGCGACCAATGGTGAATACTTCGACGGGTCCGGCAAGTCGCTGCGCGCTTCGTTCCTGCGCGCTCCGGTAAGCTTCCGACGCATATCGAGCATGTTCGGTGGCCGTCGTCATCCGGTGCTGGGAGTCTGGAGAAGGCACAAGGGAACCGATTATGCAGCGTCCCAGGGGACTCCGGTGCGATCAGTCGGCGATGGTGTTGTCATCTTCGCCGGCAGAAAGGGTGGGTACGGAAACGTCATCGACATCAGGCACCGCAACGGCTTTGTCAGTCGTTATGGGCACCTGCGTAATTTCTCGAAGGGAATTCGCTCCGGTACGCGGGTCAGCATCGGCAGTACGATCGGAGCTGTTGGACAGACGGGACTGGCGACGGGGCCGCACCTGCATTTCGAGATTCTCGTGAAGGGAGTCCAGCGAGATCCGCGCATTGCGCTTCAGATGAAAGGTGGAGATCCGATTCCATCGTCCGAGCGCGGCGTATTCCAGGAGCTTCGCTCGAGAACTTTGGCGACTCTCGCAACGGCTGACGAGTAGTCTTTCCTTAAAGGTGATTCAGCCGCCGCGGACTCCGTGGCGGCTTTTTTGTTGGCGCATAAAGCGGAAGAGCGAAGGCATTAAACGCGAAGAACGCGAAGATTCGCGAAGAAATGCTTAGATAATCTCCGCCGCGCCAACAATCTTCGAGGGAGCAGGTTCTTTTTATTTGTTTGAAACATCGGAACATCACTGCTCCTTGCTGTTCCGATGTTCCCCCTTTGGCCGTTTTCTTCGCGTATCTTCGCGTTTAAGGCCTTTTGCCCAACCACAAACCGGGATCTTGGTGTCGCCGCAGCCAGTGCTGAGAGGCTGAGGATACGCTGTTATCTTCCTCTCATGGCAAGAATCCTCAAACGGGCGACTGACACCGGCAAGCGATCCCTCTGGCAGCGGGTCATGGACATCGCAATGCTCGACGTCACGACTTTTGCGCGCGGCGGCAGCATCGCGGGCTCGCTGGAAAAGCTCGAGGAAGTTCTGATAGAAGCTGACTTTGGAGTCGCGACCAGCATGCGACTCGTCGAAGAGGTAGAGCGCAAAGCCCGTCGCGGGGACCTGAAGTCGCAGGAAGAATTTCTTCGTGCACTCGAGGATGGCGTTGCGACAGCCCTCGGAGCGGATGGTGACGATACATCTGTCCACTTCGCTTCATCAGGGCCGACAGTTTTCCTTGTTATCGGAGTCAACGGCGCCGGCAAAACTACTTTCATCGGCAAGCTTGCAGCATTGATGCAGGCACGCGGAAAGTCAGTTCTGGTGGGTGCCGCAGATACGTTCCGCGCAGGGGCGATCGACCAGCTTCAGAGATGGGCTGAAAGGAGCGGCGCTGAATTCGTCGGTTCGCCCTCGGGCAGCGATCCGGCATCGGTGGCATTTAATGCGATTGACGCCGGCGTGACTCGGGGATCAGACGTTGTCATCGTCGACACGGCCGGCCGGCTGCACACGAGTTCCGGACTGATGGATGAATTGAGAAAAATCCACCGTGTCATCGCACGGCGGATTCCCGGCGCGCCTCACGAGACCCTTCTGGTCCTCGACGCAACCATTGGCCAGAATGCCCTCGTACAGGCGCGTACTTTCGCTGATGCGGTTCCTGTTACCGGGCTCGTGATGACCAAGCTCGATGGCACTGCGCGCGGCGGTATCGTGCTCGCCGTG
The DNA here is from genome assembly GCA_043753365.1 of Gemmatimonadaceae bacterium. Classification (GTDB taxonomy): domain Bacteria; phylum Gemmatimonadota; class Gemmatimonadetes; order Gemmatimonadales; family Gemmatimonadaceae; genus UBA4720. The sequence goes on from JAYUWU010000264.1 coordinate 3,473, forward strand.
CGCGAGGCTCTGCAGGTGCCGGTGAAGTTCATCGGTACCGGGGAGAAGATGGCTGACATCGAGCCGTTCAATCCTGTCGCGTTCGCTGCAGAGCTAGTCGAGGGATAAGGTCTTGGCCGCCGGGGACCGGGGGTTTTCGACATCCGGCAAAGTCTACCTCGAGATGCCCGTCACCTACCTAAAAGGCGTCGGGCCCATGCGCGCCGAATCACTTCGCAAACTCGGGATCATCACCGCCAGCGATCTTCTCCGTCACATCCCGCATCGCTACGAGGATGCTAGTACAGTCAGTCCGATATCCTCGCTCGAGCCCGGGATGGAAGCAACAGTTGTAGGGAAAGTCGTCTCCAAGGGAATTCTTCCAACACGAAAAGGACTTCGAATCTTCCAGGCCGTCGTGAAGGATTCGTCGGGGATGATAGAGGCGTCATGGCCCGGTCAGCCTTTTCTCGATCGCGTCATCGCGAAGGACGACACGCTCCTGCTCTCGGGGTCTGTAAAGTTTTATCACGGCCGACAGCTGCAGCCGCGCGAGTATGTCAACCTGGGCTCCGATACCGAAGGAATTGGCGAAGGACGAGTTCTATCCGTTTATCCTGCGACTGAAGGACTTTCGTTCAAGGTGATTCGCGGAATAATCGAGCAGAGTCTCGATTCGCTGCTCCCCCTGGTTCGCGAGTACCTGCCGGCGAGTTTGCTTACCCGCTCATCGCTTCCGCCGTTGCCTGATGCGCTCCGGATGCTGCATCGCCCTCGGTCGCTGTCGGAAACCACGCGCGGTCGCGACCGGCTCGCGTTCGAGGAGCTGCTGTTCGTCAGCATCCTCCAGAGAAGAGCAAACGCGCTCGCGAGGCAGCACCGCACTGGCATCACCTTCACCAATCGCCGCGAGCTTACATCCGCACTGCGTGAGGCCCTGCCGTTCGAGCTGACGACCGGCCAGAAGGCTGCAATCGCCGAGATCGTCAAGGACATGTGCAGCAGCCGCAGGATGCACAGGCTGCTGCAGGGTGATGTCGGCAGCGGAAAGACTATTGTCGCGCTCTTCGCGTGCCTGCTGGCGATGGAGAACGGTTTTCAGGCGGCAATCATGGCCCCGACCGAGCTTCTGGCTGAGCAGCACTTCAGGACGATATCGCGATTGCTCGAGCCGCTTGGTATCGAGCCGCTTCTGCTGACGGGTAGCCTCAACACACGCGAGCGCGCCGACGCGGCGGCGAGGATGGCCGAGCCCGCACCGCTCCTCGTCGTCGGTACCCACGCTCTTGTCCAGCAGGCGACATCGTTCTCACGACTTGGCTTCGCCGTAATAGACGAGCAACATCGTTTCGGCGTCGAACATCGCGCCGCGCTGTCAGCGAAGGGCGAATCTCCCGACACACTGCTGATGACTGCGACGCCGATACCGCGGTCCCTTGCCCTCACGGTGTATGGTGATCTCGACGTCAGCACACTTCGTGAGCGACCCGCGGGACGGCAACCAGTGACGACGGTCATCCGTCCCGAGAAGGCGCGCGAAAAAGTGCTCAGTTTCGTTCGAGCGCAGACCGATGCAGGGCGACAAGCTTACATCGTTTATCCGGTCATCGAAGAGTCGGAGAAGACTGACCTCAAGGCCGCGACAACGATGTTCGAGTCTCTCTCGACAAGTGTGTTCGACGGCAAGCGGGTGGCTCTTCTTCACGGCAGAATTGCGGCGCAGGAGCGCGACTCAACCATGCGCGCATTCCGTGACGGCGAGATAGACGTGCTCGTTGCGACAACTGTAATCGAGGTTGGAATCGATGTGGCCAACGCGACGGTGATGCTCATCGAGCACCCTGAGCGCTTCGGGCTTTCGCAGCTGCATCAGCTGAGGGGCCGGGTAGGCCGCGGCGCGGAGGCATCTTACTGCATACTGCTCGGCAACTTCGGCCCTGATTCCGCCGAGCGGCTCCGCATCTTCGAGTCTACTGAAGATGGATTCGAAATCGCCCAGGCAGATTTTCGCCTTCGTGGAATGGGCAATCTCTTCGGCGAAGAACAGAGTGGCGAGGCAACGTTCAGGGTCGCGGATCTGGTTCGCGATGAAGCACTGAACCTCGAGGCGCGCGAGGCGGCGGAGAAAATTCTCGAGAGCGATCCTGAGCTCGAGAAGGAAGTGCACTCCGGACTTCGAACTGTACTGGGGACGCGCTACTCGCGCGCCCTCAAGCTTTTCAGGGTGGGTTAGCGGCTCGGGTTGGCGAGTCGCTTCTTGATCCGGTCCAGCTCCGCATTCGCGCGCGCCAGCTGATCACGAAGGACAGCAAGTTCTTCTTCCCGCGTGACGAACACGGTGTCCCGGCCGACTACTCGCGGTTGAGCCTGCGTCGCATTTCTGAGCGCGAGCACCGATTGAGCTGTGCGGCGGACAACTTCCGCCTGGGCGCGATACCAGCGGGTTCCCGGAGTTGCCAGGTAGATGTCGAGCGCCCGAATACCTTCAGGAATCGAGGTTCGACGGTTGGCCGGATCGACCATGTACAACGCGCGCCAGAAAGCGACCTCTGTCGCCTCCTCCGTTCCGCGCGTCTTGAGCGCGAAGTCGGAGAGGATGCGGTCTGCTCCGGCATAATCTCCCTCGCGCACCCGCTCATCCGCAGTTCTCAGCACGTCGGCGTAAGCCTGCGCCAGTGCGGGCGCGTGGGGCACACGTTTAGGCGCGCAGGCAAGCGCGAGCGTTGCCAGCATCAACAGCACAATGCCGCGATAGCGTAAGTTCAAGCGACTTCCTCGACGACTGGAGTACGACGGAAAGGCGTGCGACGCGTTATCGCAGCGCGAACAGGGAGGATGATAGAAAAAGTCGTGCCCGTTCCCTGGATGCTGTCTACCCTGATAGTTCCTCCGTGTGCCTCGACGATCTCACGTGCTATCGCGAGGCCGAGTCCCGTGCCTTTCGCCGAGGCGAACGCCTGGTTGCTCGCCTGGAAGAACTTCTCGAAAATGTGCGGCAGCTGGTCGGCGCTGATGCCCGCGCCGGTATCTCTCACAGTGATGGCTACCTCATTCTCAGCGCCCTCGAGCGCGAGCTCGACCGAGCCGCCCCTGTCGGTGAACTTGAAGGCGTTCGACAGGAGATTCCCGAGTACTTCGTTGATGCGGTCCTCGTCCCACAAAACGTGCGAGGGAAGCTCGCCGCCCCGAACCACGCGGAAGCTGATTTCCCGCTGAAGCGCGAGCACCTGAAACGAAGTCTCGAAGGAATGCAGGAAGCGGTCTAGGTCAACTTGACGCCGCTCGAGCTTTCCGCCGCCGGCTTCGAACCGGCTGATGTCGAGCAGTCGCTTCACGAGACGCGTCAGCGTCTGAGCCTGCTTGCCAAGCGTACCGCAAATCTCTCGCTGCTTCGGGTTCAGTTCACCGTAGATGTTCTCCTGCAGCAGCTCGAGGTATCCCACGATGACGTTGATCGGCGTCTTCAGCTCATGAGACGCGACTGAGACGAACTCGGCTTTCAATTTATCGA
>JAYUWU010000265.1:0-19635 GCA_043753365.1 Gemmatimonadaceae bacterium
TGCAAGTTCATAACCGCTAGACTATCAACCCAAACACATGAGAAACGTGAGATACGCGCACCTGCTCCTCGCTGCTGGAATCTTCGTCGCCTCAGCCGCCGACGCTGAATGCCAGCTGATGCAGGTCCGCGACTACCGGACCGCAAACGAGCACCGCATCCTCGGGGAGTTTCTCGAGCTGCTCTCGATCCCGAACGTGGCGAGCGACAGCGCCGGAATAGCGCGAAATGCCGCATTCATAGTCGGGATGCTCGAGAAGCGGGGGTTGTCGCCGAGGCTCCTCATGGGTGCCAACGCGAAGGCTCCGCCGCTGATCTACGGAGAATGGAAATCCCCCGGAGCCACCCGGACGATCGTCATGTATGCCCATTACGATGGGCAACCGACGAATCCGGCAAAGTGGACAGGATCACTGCCATGGAGCCCCGTTCTCCGGACGGAGGCCATCGACAAGGGCGGTAGCATCATTCCTGCCCCGCCCGTCGGCGGCCGGCTGGATCCCGCCTATCGCATTTACGCGCGCTCGGCGTCCGACGACAAAGCGGGCGTAATGGTGATGCTGGCGGCAGTCGACGCAATGAAGGCGCTGCGTCTGGCTCCGTCGGTCAACCTCAAGTTCATCTTCGACGGTGAAGAGGAGGCGGGGTCCCCTCATCTCGAAGACATCATAAGGAAACACGCCGATCTGCTGAAGTCTGATGCATGGATCATCTGCGATGGCCCGGTGCATCAGTCCGGGGCGAAGCAGGTGATCTACGGCGTGCGCGGTGACATGAACGTGGACGTCACCGTGTATGGGGCGAACCGGCCGCTCCACAGCGGCCACTACGGCAACTGGGCTCCGAACCCGGCGTTCCTGCTGACGCGACTGCTCTCGACAATGAAGAACGACTCGGGTCGCGTTCTGATTCGAGGATGGTACGACGATGTGACACCATTGACGGCGCTCGAGATGAAAGCAATCGCGGACCTTCCTCCATTCGATGATTCATTGAGAGCTCAGCTTGGATTCGTGCTGCCGGACGGAGGCGGAAGATCGCTCTCCGAGCTCATCAACCTTCCCTCCCTGAACATCAACGGGATATCGAGCGCCGAGGTCGGCGATGCGGCGCGTAATATCATTCCGGTCGCTGCGTCGACGACACTCGACCTGCGGCTGGTAAAGGGGAACGATCATCGTCGTCAGTACCAGCGGCTTGTTGATCACATAACGAGTCAGGGATATACGGTACTCGACAGTGTACCAACTCCGGAGGAAAGGCTGCGCTACTCCCGCATCGCGACAGTGAAGCGCCGCGGTGGTGGCTACAACGCCGAGCGGACCCAGATGGACCTCCCGATTTCCCGGTGGGTGCTTGCTGCGGTGCAATCGGCATTTCCGGGAAAGACATTCGCTCTCCCAACTGCCGGCGGGAGTCTTCCGCTCTCAGTCATCAGCGAGACGCTGCGCACGACGACAATCACGGTTCCTGTCGCAAACTATGACAACAATCAGCACGCGGAGGATGAGAGCATCAGGCTTCAGAACCTGTGGGACGGGATCGAGACGATGGTCGCGGTAATGACGATGAAACAGGGGGGAACAAATGCAAGCCGATGAAAATGTGTCGCTGAGTCAGATCGGACAGATAGCGCTCAACGTGAAGGATCTGCCACGCGCAACAACGTTCTATCGTGATGTTCTCGGACTGAAGATGTTGTTCGAGTTCCCGGGCCTCGCTTTTTTCGACGCCGGTGGCGTGCGGCTCATGTTATCGAAGGCGGAGGATTCGAGATTCGACCATCCCGCATCGATACTGTATTACAAGGTGGGTGACATCGGGGGCACACATAGGGCACTGGAGGCGAAGGGTGTTCGTACCCAGGAAGCACCACACCTGATCGCGCAGATGCCGGATCACGACCTCTGGATCGGGTCGTACCTCGACTCGGAGGACAATCATTTTGCCCTGATGAGCGAGGTGAAGCGATGAGGGTGGCTGTACGGAATATGTAAAAACGGGGAAACTCGACACAAACCGACAAACCTTCCGTAGTGACTGCATGTCCAACGAGCAGAAAGGGAAGATTGCTCGTTTTCAATCAGTGAGGCGTTATGCAGGCACCATGGAACGAAGGTGATCAGTCATCGACGAATTGCGCAGTCTGCAGGAAGCTCGTCAGTGCTCACTACGAGACTCGCGACATCCGTATGAGCAGGTCAGCGGTGACGTTTTCGAATATTCTGGTGAGCGTGTGCGGCGAGTGCGATTCGATGATTGCGCTGCCAAGGCAGTCGGTGGCCCAGATTCGGGAGCTCAGCTCGTGGAAGTAGGGACTTCCGTGAAGTAAGTCTGGCGCTGTGGGGGCGGCCAGACCCGGCCCGCGATGCGAGAACACCCGTGTCGCGGGTCATTTTTCTTGTTTGCATACCCCGGTACTTTCGTCGGGCGAATGCGAATTGGTTCTGTCACATGCTGTCTGTTCATCACGGAGGCACGGAGGCACGGAGAAAAGGCGGGCCGATAAGCGCTCGAGTCATCAAGCATTCGCTTCAGCACGAATGTCTTTCTGTATTTGTACAAAAGCGGGGAGCGGATCCAACCGCCCGGACGGAATTCTGCCCGTGAACAGCGCTTGTGGCCTCCGTGGCTCCGTGGCTCCGTGTCGAACGGACAGCGCCGGTATCTGCCAGAATCTATGAACGACTTCAACCTTGCCGGACCGGCAAACCATTGCCGGGGAACGCGCGACTCATCGGTATGAGCACCCCCATGTCCATTTCCGGGCAGGTTCCCATTCCCCAGCTGACGACCGCCGCCCTGAATTCTGAGTCGTCCGCGACAAAGAGCGATGCGGCACTCATCGCGGCAGCGGTTTCGGGAGCGGAAGCCGCATTCAGGGAGCTCTTCCGCCGACATACCCCGCACTTGCTACAGTTCGTGACCCGAGTACTCGGCAAATCGGCGGCGGACGCTGAAGATGTAGTGCAGGACACTTGGCTCCGCGCCTACCCTGCACTGGTGACCTTCAGGAACGAGTCGAGCTTCTCTACGTGGCTCTGCTCGGTAGGACTTCGCGCCGCGCTCGATTCGATGCGACGCGGCAAGCGGCACATCGGCGAAGAGTTGTTCGAGGAGGACTCGGCGCAGAATCCGCCGCATCAGGAAGACCGGATGGACATCGAGACAGCAATCGCGAGACTCGCACCGGGCTATCGAATGGTCCTCCTGCTGCACGATGTCCAGGGTTTTACGCACCATGAGATCGGGCTTCAACTCGGCATCGCTCCGGGTACTTCAAAAGCACAATTGTTCAAGGCGCGACGCGTCATGCGCGCGCTGCTAACTGGAAGGGAGAAGAACGCATGAGTTACAACGACGAGAACGAACTGACCGCGGGTGAGCTGGAGCTGCTTGCCACGCTCCCGCGGGAGAAAGCGCCCGGCGACCTGCTCGAAGAACGAGTGGTCCGCGCACTGAAAAAAGAGGGTTACCTGGGCGCCGGAATTGTTCCGCGAAGGCGCGGTTTCGGGTCCGCGTGGAAGGTTGCCGCGGCAGTAGCGCTGTTCGCGGGGGGAATGGCGACAGGGCGTTTCGTGATGATGCCTGACGCACCGCAGTCGGCTGCGGTCGCTGCGCCATCGACCATCATGGTGCGAGACACGATCCCGGCGAAAGGCATGGCAGTGCCCGTAAAGGGAGAAATGATCGTAGCTGAAACCGAGTTATGGCTGTAGCCGAAAACGCCGCGCGTGCAGCCAAGTCAACCGAGGAAACAATGAGATCAGGAATTTTTCCAAATAGAGCGGAACTGATTGCCGCGATGTTCGTGGTAGTGGCGTCAATCATCCCTGACAGAGCCGGCGCGCAGGTGGCGGCCGGCGGCAGAAACACGACCATCAACACAACCAGCGCCGGGTATCTCGGGATTCTCCAGCTCAAGTGCGACTGTACGCTGAGGGTAGATCCCGAGGAAAGGTTCAGGTTTTTTGTGTTCCGCTCGGATCCGGTAGTCGCTTCGATCGAGGCGGGAAGCCCGGCGGGTAATGTGCTCCGCAATGGCGATCAACTCGTGCGTATCGACGGTGCGGCGCTTAGGTCAGCGGAAGGAGCCAGGAAATTCGCCAGCGTCGAACCGGGGCAGAAGGTGAATCTCACGATCCTGCGCGATGGCAGAACGTCCACCGTTTCACTCACCGCGTCGGGGCTCGACTGGAGCGACAGGCGAATCCTCGGCACGCTCGCGCCTGAGGCGATGCGTAACGCCGAAGCGATGGTATGGGGCATGGATATGCCGCCGCGCGACCCTGTTACACCGAGAGCGCCTCGCGCCCCAATAGCGGGCGTGACCCCGCGTGAAGGAGTGCCGGCGCGCGTGTGGGTTGGCGAGCCCCCACGTGCCCCGCCGGCAACCCCCGCACCTGCTGCGCGGCCTGGTGTCGCAGGGTCGTGGAGCTTCGTCGTGCCTGACAGTCCCGCATCGCCCGACGGATGGTTCGGGTTCTCGTTCCGGTGCACGAACTGCGGGTGGGCGCGCTCACGCGGAAGCGATTCTCCGGTGTGGGAGTCCGACAGTAACCCGGAGCTTTCGATGATCGCTGATCGTGGGCCTGCTGCGCGCGCTGGCCTGCGCGTCGGTGATGAGCTCACTCATATAGATGGACTGCTGATCAGGCGCCCGGACGGCGCGCGTCGGCTGGGTGCCGTTAAGCCCGGCGACAAAGTAACGCTCACTGTCCGACGCGACGGCAGGTCACTGACGCGGTCGCTGACGCTCGGGAGGAGACCTGAGGTTCGGGCTGCTGCGGTCGTGGCCGGAGCCAGAGGAGTTGCACCAACTGCGCCGGCTGCCCGGGCTGCGATCGCCGCGGGACGCAGAAGCGAGCTTCGCTACACAGGAAAGATCGAGGACGTGAGTGTCGAGGTCTGGAGTACAGCGGGCTCGACCGTCGAGCGGGTTGGCGACACAATGGTGATCACAGTCGGCGGAACCGTCATCCGTCTGAAGGCAGACCCGAAGAAGTAAAGAGAATTTAGCCGGGGCACACGGGCCGTCTTAGAATGCGAGCCAGTAGCTGGCCTTTACGAGGAAGATGTTATCAGGCCGCGCATCGAACAGGGCTTCGCGATCGCGGCTGAAGCGGAAGTTGCCGACGGGGTCAGTGTCGCTGCGGTTCTGCTGCCATACAAAGAACACCGTCGAGCCTGGGCGATACTCCCAACGCATCACGGCGCTTCCACGCAGCGAACGGAAGTTGAAATTGGGATCACCGAAGCTGATCGGTTGCGCACGTGTTCCGTCGCCATCAGCATCGATGGAATGTGTCGTCCGGCCATTCGTGGTCTCGCTAAGGAGCTCGATGCCTGGACGGAAGTCGTTGAAGGTCGGATTGCGGGGATTTGCGAATTCCCTGAACGTCTTGTAGTCGCCGCTGGCGATGAGCGGTTGCGCAAACGCTTCAAGCGTCAGGGTTGGGCTGAAAACGATATTTGCGCGTGTCGTCATGGACAGCTGCCGCTGGTCGAGCTCGGCGAAGATATACCGGCGTCCCAAGAAACTTGTGGCTGTACTGTCGGCGCCCGACGTGACGAACTGCGCGAGAGTCGGCGACTTGCTGAAGCTCGGCCCGGCGGATAGCTGCACGCTCGACGTGGGCTTGTAGGTAATGTTCGCGTTGAGGTTGTATTGGGTGGGACCCTCGTTCCGGAGCAGGTAGTTCGGATTCGTGGACAATGAAATCTTCTTGCGTGCGTCGGTTCCTATGAAGATCTGGTTGTAGCTGTAGCCTCTTCGCTTGACCACAGGACCGCCGCGGGTTGCACCGTCATCGTAGGAATCAGGCGTGTAGATCGTGAAAACGTTGAATTGCCAGAAATTTTTCAGCTGAGTGAACAATCCGCTCGCAAACTGTCTATCCGTCCGGTCGCCACTGAAATTGTACTGCTGCTGGAAACTCAGGACTGCGAAATAGTTTCGGAATACCGGTCCAGGTTTGGTTACCGACTTGGCGAGATTCGTATTCATGAACACGTAATCGGACCGTGTGATAAACGAAATGTCGTTGGTTTCAAAGCCCGGGCTGCGATAGTTGACCATCGCCTCCCACCGCCAGGTTCCCGATTCTTTTGCAGCGCGGGCATATCCACCGTAGCCGGACAAACGAGTCGCCTGGGGATCGAGCTCGTTCGAGAAGAGACCGTTGCCACCCTCGTCCCTGTCCGGTCGCTGGAAGTACCTGGCACTCGATCTTTGAAGCCTTTCGATCGCGGTCGTCGATCCGCGCACATCAGAAAGCGCGTGCTGCCCGAAGAATGTGTACTGCCGGTCCTTCGTTGCCGCGTACCAGTCGAAACCCAGACCCCTCGCGCCTTTCGCAAGGCGATTTTCGGCCAGCTCGTCATCGGTAAACCTGTCCACCGAGGTTCCGATTGCGCCGACGCGGAACTGCCCGCCCTTGAAATCCTTGCTCGTCCTCGCGACGAAGTAGTTGGTGAGCGGCTCGACTTCAACGACGCTCGACGTGTGCGCGCCCGTTTCATCATCGACTGTAATCACATCGGCGCTCATTCGACGTGTGACAGCGTTGATGACTCCAATGCGGTAATTGCTCGCGGTTCGCCCGGTAATCTTGCCGGCGGCGAGAATAGTCGCGTTCTCCGGTTGGTCCACGTAAGTGCCGGATGGGAACAGCTGCGGCGAGCGACCGATGCGGCGTGAATAAAACATCTGAAGGCTGGAGACATTGCTGCAGAAGAAGCAGCTGAAGCTTCCGAACCCGAAGGCACTCTGATTTTCGATGAAGAACGGACGCCGTTCGGGGAAAAACGTCTCGAACGCGGAAAGATTCACGACAGCGGGATCTACTTCGACCTGGCCGAAGTCAGGATTGAACGCGGCGTTGAGTGTGAGGTTCGACGTAAGCCGGTATTTCAGGTCGCCGCCAACCCGATAATCGAGATCGTTGCTCCTGGTAAACGGGTTGTTGCGGTCCGCAGGGCGAACGTACCGCGCCCTCGCCACGGTGAACGGCAGAATTTCAAGTCCGCGCGGCCGTTCGGTGATGCGAATGTTCTCGAGGTGGCCGTAACGCTGCGGCCCGCCGGATTCGTCATTGGGCCACCATGCAAAATGCGACCGCTCGTTAAGCCTGTGTGCGAAGCGGATCAGCTGCACTCCCCACGTCTGGTCTGGCGCGCGGGAGAAGTTTAGCTGATTGAGCGGAATTCGTATCTCGGCGGTCCAGCCGAGTGAATCGATGCGGGTCTGAACTTCCCATACGGGGTCCCACGTCGCGTCGCCTGAGCCATCCCGCTTCGCACCTGAAGGGTTCACCCAGAAAAACACTGTCGATTGGTGATCGTGGTACGAATCGAGGGTGACCTGAATGATGTCGCTGTCGCTTTCCGTCATAGCATCCCGGCGCATCAGCCGCGTGCGCACTCCCGCTCCGCCTTCACTGTCGAACATTCGCGCGCCCACATACAGCGCAGCTTCGTCATATGCAAACCTTACTTCTGTCTTCTGAGTTGCGGTCTTGCCTTCGTCGGGCTGTGACTGCCGAAAGTCAGTGGCGGGTGTCCCCGTGCGCCAGACCTCTTCGTCGAGACGACCGTCAAGCGCGATCCCGCCAGTCAGTTTTACCGCGCCGACAGTTGGAGGAGCATCACGGTGTGGACCTGTAGTTGTCGAAGCGGGAGTCTGAGGTGCCGCGCGTTCAACTGGAGCAATCGAAGCGATAATGACGAGCGTGAGCGCTCGGAGGCCGGAGAAGCGTCTGAAGAAGCGCATTGATGCCAGTAGGGGTGAGATACATCGGTTACGCGAATATCCGTTAGACGGGCAACCCTGATAAATGGTTTGCAATCATCGCGGACACCGACCCATTGATAACTCGCGGTTAAGCGAAAGAGTGTCGGGGTTTGCGAAGGAACGTGTCTGAGTTTTGTAAAACGAGCGAATGGTTACAGGAACCTCGGCTGCTGTGCGCAAGAAAGGACTTCCGTAACGCCATCAGCATCGCCAATGTTTTCGACACTAGCGCGAGAAGTCGCAGGGAAGTGAGCCTTAAAATCAAGGAGTGCTTCAAATGGCGGCGCGAAAAGGCGGGCGAAGGTCAACCGCGAAAAAGGGATCCCGAAAACATTCCGCGGCAAAGAGATCAGGAACAAGAAACTCCGGGCGCAGGAAAGTCGCATCGAAGAAATCGTCGCGTCGCAAGGCCGCGGTGAAGAAATCTTCGGCAAAACGCTCGATGGGCCGCCGGAAGACAGCGCGCAAGTCGGCGGCGAAGAAAGGCTCGTCAAAAAGAGGCAGCGCGCCTAAACGCGGCGTGAAAAAACCTGCAGCACGGTCGCGAAAGCCCGGTGCAAAAGGCTCGGGCAGGAAGGGCATGAACAGTCGCTCGGCCGAGGGACCGAAAGAACCAGCGCCTCCGGGACTCGGGACAACTCCCGAGGCAACGATGTTCGAGGGCCCGCCGGAACCGCCTCCTCCGGGACCAGGGACGAAAGGGCCGACGACCTGAGCGAGCACGACTTCGGCGCGATCAACTCGCGCCGAAGTTACCCACTTGTTTGATCCAGCGCCGCGAGCTCAAGGCGCACAGAAGCAGCTAACATTGGACTGCGGCTTGCTATCCGGGAGAGGATGCAAAGCTCCCAGCACCTCTCGATCCTCGCGACGGGCGGGCAAACGTGAAACCGATCAGGGTCCTCGTAGTTGACGATGAACCGCTTGCCAGACAGCGAATAGATGAGCTCGTGCGGTTGCAGGCCGATGTCGAAGTAGTCGGGGCAGCCGCCAACGGACGCGATGCCATCGATGCCATACGCGGGCTCGCGCCGGATCTCGTATTTCTCGACGTAGGGATGCCGGGACTAACCGGAATCGAAGTGATACGCGAAGTGGGGGCCGAGTTGATGCCGGCGACGATCTTCGTCACGGCGGACGACCAGCATGCACTCGAGGCATTCGAGCTTGCCGCTCTCGACTACCTCGTCAAACCCTTCGATGATGAGCGCTTCGAGCAGGCTTTCATGAGAGCGCGCCACATTCTCGAGCTCGAAGAGGTGAGTGAACTGCGGTCACGGCTTCTCGCGGTCCTTCAGAGTTCGCCCGCGCCTGACGGAGGCAGTTCACAGACAGCTGCCTCCGATCAGGTGGAATATCTCGAGCGGATAGCGGTCGAAGGACGCGGCAAGGTCAACATCGTCCTTGTCGCCGACATCGACTACATCCTGGCAAGCGGGCCTTACGCCGAGCTCCATGTCGGCGCCAAGAAACATCTCATTCGTGAATCGATGCAGGTGCTCGAGGAAAAACTCGATCCGGCAGAGTTCATCCGGATTCACCGTTCGATCATCGTCAGACTGTCACACATCGAGACTCTGCACAAGGCGGGCGGCGGCGACTACGAAGTCCAGCTGAAGGGTGGTATCCGCCTGGGTGTCAGTCGCTCGCGACGCGAAGCACTCGAGCGAAAGCTGGGCGTCGGCAGCTGAACGCAACAAGCCCGACGCCGCTTTCGGAACTTCGTGTTCAGCCCCCCCCGACCATCAGGCTGAGACTGCGGATTTTGTGTGGCGGCGCCGGCTCGATATCAGCCGACAACAGGGCATTACCCTCCTTGGCGGATCGCAACTGAATCTGGAGAGCACCGTTGTCGCCCACAGTCACGCCAAGCACCTCGAGGTTGCCAAGATTCGCGTTCAATCCGGAAAGCCGCCCGAAGCGCTCCTCGACGGAAACATCTCCGGCTGCAAACCGGTCACGGATAAATCCGCGAAGCGTCTCTGCATTGCCGGAATTGACTGCCGCGATGAAGTCGCGCGCCACCTTCTCCTGAACCGGTGTCGCCGGCTTGCCGGTCCGTTGAGCAAGCGGAGGTCCGCCGCTCGTCTCCCGCACAACTGGACCACGGTCTAACCCGAGCGCGGCCATCAAGCCGGGAATTATCGTCGGAACCTTCACCTCGGAGTTGGTGGAGGCGAGGATGATCTCCAAACGCTCCCTCGGCTCACGCTCGTAAATGAAGAAGTTGACGAGGTCAGATCCGGCCAGTGCTACAGGTTGGTTTCGGGGAAACTCCTGGCCACGTGCAGCCGGCCCGAGGAGCTTGTCGGTTTCGAAAAGCGCTTTGTAAAACCTGCTCATGTCGGATACTGTCGAGAGCATTCCGCCATTGCCACGGAGATTCCAGTATGGTCCATCAGCCAGGCGCGGTCGCGACAGCAGCGTACCCTCGTCCTTGCCGCCGGCGCTGTAGCCGTGTGCAAGCCGGGCGGTATCGAACGCAGGAAGGTGAAAGCCTGTGTCAGTGAGCCCGAGCAGAGAGAGAATATTGTCACGCACATACTCATCGTAGCTCTTTCCACTGAGCTGCTCGACAATCGCAGCCAGAAGGGCGTAGCCAGTGTTCGAATAGTTGGTGCGATCACCGGGATTGAACAGAAGCTTGAAATTCATTGCAGCGTCTATCAGCTGCTGGCGATCGACCTGTGCGAAATCAGGACCCAGCCCGATGGGGAAACCGGCGCGGTGATTCATCAACTGCCTGATCGTGATGTCGCGCTTGTCGGCCGGCGCAGATGGGAAGTGCCTACCGAGCGGATCGCTCAGTTGCAGCAGACCCTTCTCCATCAGCTGAAGGATCGCGACCTTCGTGAAGTCCTTGGTGTTGGATCCGATCTGCACGACCGTGCGGGGCGTGAATGGAATGCGCTGCGCGCGGTTTGCCATTCCGTAACCCTTTTCGATTACAAGCGCCCCATCCTTCTCGATTCGTACCACTCCGCTGAATCCACGCGCCTCCGCCTCACGCATTACTGAATCGACACGTGCGCTCAGATCCTGACTGAGGACCGGCGCTGGACTGACAAGAGCGACTATTGCCGCGAAAACCGTAAAACGCATTCGAGACTCCATTGCAGGGTTAGTCCAACAACTGTTGGACACCGGCCCTACCTGACTGGTTGCCCGGTCTCAGGAGCTCGATTTTTCTGACGTTGAGGACGGTATTTTCACCCGGCGACGGCTGCCCGATTACTGGAGCGGCAGGTGCGGCAACAGGCAAGGCAAGGAGTAGAGCCAGAGCGGCCGCAATTGCCACCCCGGCAACGATATCGCGAGTACGGGAACGCGGCTCGGGTGGCGACAGAATACAGTGGGCGCGCCGAACGAGCGATGAATCGTGGCGAAGAAATGGAACGCCGGCCAGCGCCGGCGTCGACCCGATCCTCGAGGCAAACCACGCGAGTCCGGCAACAAGTGCATCGGGTCGGGCACCGAGCCGCCGGACTGCATGCGCATCTGCCGCGAGTTCCGAATCCCGCTCCAGGGCATCGAGAATCCGTGAGTTGATCGGTTGCCATCGGGTCAGAGCGCAGACAATCCGCGCTGCGCCGATCCATTCAGGATCCCGTCGCTCCACGTGAGCCACTTCATGCAGCACAACTGCCGCGCGCTCGCTGGCGCCAAGCGAATCCAAGCCAACCGCGGGAACACAGATGCGCCTCCCGGGCAGCGCAAGCGGCACCGCAATACCCCGCGAGCTCGACACTGCGATGTCACGACCGGATATCGCTTGAAGGTCGAGACGAACCCTATCGTCCAGCCGCAGTAAACGGTTCCCTGCACGCCGGCGTCCGATCATTACTCCGGCCCCGATGAGGGCGAGGGTCAGAATCGACACCGACAGGATCGCCGCAGCGGTAGTGGCGAGCGGATCTATGAGTTTCTCCGATCGGGTGCGCTCGCCGCCGTACACAACGCGGACTTCCACAAGCGATTCCACCCGTCCCAATCGCGGTGGGAGAAGACGTCGAAGGGGTTCGGCTATACCGACCGTCGGCGCGCTCTTGCCAGGCATCGGGGAGGCCACCGCCATCGATGTCGTGAGGAGAGGCGCAAACATCGCTGTCCTCCATATGACACATCGAAGCGCCGGCGAAATCCTGATCCGGGGCAGCAGGATGAGCGCGATGGCGCCCAGCACCAGCGAGTGGAGTGCGTACGTAAGAAGCCAGGTAGCAGCCATCTGAAGCATCACTTCTTCCTTACGTCACGCTCGGCGCGTTTCAGCAACTCGATCAATCGATCTGCATCGTCAACCTCGACCTCCTTGCGACTTACTGCAGCAGTCCCGGGAATTCCGTCATCGACGGCGAACACCGATGCCAGGGTCGCGCCGACGCGCGCCACGAGAACCTTCCTGCGCGTTACCATCGGGCGATAGACGTTCTCTCGTCCGACCATACGCCGCGCGACGAGTCCACGCTTTTCCATTCTGCCAAGGATCGTAGCGATCGTTTTGGTCGAGGTGCCGGTGCGCTCACCTATCGCATCGCCGATCTCGGCAACTGTCGCTTCAAGCGACTTCCATAAGACTCCAAGTATCAGCAGCTGCAGGTCTGTGAGGTCCGACAGGTCGGGGTTGGGCGGGGCCATAGCTATGAAGATACGCGTTCGGTCACGATCGATGAGTCACCACCTGAGGTGATGCGGTTGCCAGCCGGTCACTGCCAAATGGCCCATTTCTCGCCTTGATGATCGGGGCTCCGACAGTCCCATCACAAATCCGACAGGTATGAGAAAGCATGAATATTCGACAGAAATCATTGGTTCTAACGACAGCACTCGTCCTGGCGGCGTGCTCGCGGGATGCAGGCGACTCAGCGGCAACGGCGAAGGGCGATGCGCCCTGGGCGCCCGCGCAGCTCACGGTCGTGAAGGGCGTTCCAGCGGCTGACGTCCAGGCGGCGCTCGAGACGGCGCTCGCAGGCAACCGCCCCGACAAGATCGACGAGGAGCAGTGGGCGCACGCGAAGAACGTCTACAAAGCATACGGCACCAAGCCGCTCTGGCTCTCCGCGGATGGTCTTCACCAGGATCGGGCGTTCGCTCTTGCCAATTCGATTCTGATGGTGGAGCAGGACGGCATGCGGATGGACGCATATCCCGTCGGCGCCCTTGCAAGGACAATGGCGGTTATTCAGCAGACCGCAGCTCCTTCAGCGCAACAGCTTGCTGAGGCCGACGTGATCCTCACAGCCTCTTTCGCGGCGCTCGGGGAAGATTATCTGACGGGGCAAATCGATCCAAAGTCTGTTGCCCAGAGCTGGCACATTGACCCGCAGGAAGAGAATGTCGACTCCGCTCTCGTCCGGTCGCTTCGAAACGCGGCTCTCGAGAAGTCACTCGCCGCAATGCGTCCGCAGGGGGATGACTATGCGTCGCTTCAAAAGGAGCTCGACAAGTATCAGCGGATAACGCTGAATGGCGGATGGCAGGCGGTACCGCGGGTAGAGAAGGCGGCTAAGCCGGGAGAGCCAATGAACGCAGCGGTTGTGGCCGGCCTGCGCGCGCGGCTGGCTGTCGAGGGAATGGTTGCCGCGGAAACCGCAACGCCGGCTGCCCAGACCCGTTCGGCAGTCTACGATCGATCACTCGCGGGGGCAGTCGCGCAGTTCCAGTCACGCCATGGCATTACAGTCGACAGCATGATCGGCCAGGAGACGTTCGATGCGCTGAACAAGCCGGCCGCATATCGCGCCGCGCAGATCGCGGCAAACCTCGAGCGAATGCGCTGGCTTCCGCGAACGCTGGGGCAACGCTACATCGCCGTGAACGTCTCCGCATTCCGCCTCGAGGCATACGATAACGGTGAGAAAGCGCTCGAGATGCGCGTCATCGTGGGCGAGGACTACGAGGACAAGGCGACGCCGGTGTTCTCGGATTCGATGGAGACGGTCGTATTCCGTCCGTACTGGAACGTCACCGACGACATCGCGGCAAAAGAAGTCTTCCCGAAGATTGCGGCCGACCCCGCCTACCTCTCAGCGAACAACTACGAGATCTATCAGGAAGGCGGTAAGCGGCGCGTGCGACAGAAGCCCGGCGAGGAGAATTCACTCGGCCTCGTGAAATTCCTGTTTCCGAACGACTTCAACATCTACCTGCACGATACGCCGAACCGCGAGCTGTTCGCGAAGGATGTGCGGGCTTTCAGTCATGGGTGTATTCGAGTCGAGAAGCCGAACGAGCTTGCCGAGTGGGCGCTTGGCTGGGACGCCGGTCGCGTCGACCAGGCGATGAAAGGCTCGGACAATCAGACGTTCAAGGTGTCGAAGAAGATCCCGGTATTCATTACATACGGCACGGCATACATGCGCGATGGTCAGCTCTTCTTCGGTAACGATCTGTATAGCCGCGATGCAAAAATGGTCGAGCAGCTTTTCCGCGCGGCTATTCCTGCGCCTGAGACTGTTCAGGCCGTTCAGGCATTGCGGAGGATCGCTGCGAGATCCTGAGTTTCGTGAGTTCGTGAGTTTGTGAATGAGGTGTGTGCTCCGGTTGCCCCGGTTACGGCCTCACCGGAGCATACCTCTCACTCAGACCGCCAGATACTGCAAAGGGGGCAGGATAATAGCCCTGCCCCCTTTGTCAGCACAGCACCGTGCCTAGTCCGTCTTCAACGCCTTGTCGATCGTGAAGAGAACGTTGCGCGTGTGCGCGACAGTCTCGGCGTTGCCACCCTTTCCGGCCAGTTTCGACTGAATCGAGCGAAGGCTCGCGAGTGCTGCCGACTGCGACATGTAATCGTACGGCGCGTTAGTCGGCGCGCTGATCATCGCCGCGAGCCGGTTCACGTAGTCCAGCTGGAGGTTCTGCCGGAACGTGTTCACGTTGGAGCGGGCATCGGCATCGAAGACCGCCGAGGTCAGATCGGACATCATCTCGGTCAGCGCGTACTCGTTACCGTAGGTGCGCGAATCGGTGATACGAGTCTGCACGCGCGGGCTCAGCAGGTGATTGATGACGCCGCGCTGAATCGTCAGCACCCGCTCGTGAATTCGCGGATCTTCAGGCTGCCCGAAGAAGCCGAACCCGCGACGCTGCATCTGAAGGTAGTTGTACAGCCCGTCAGGTGCGGCGTACGCGTTCGGAGCAAACACGTTTTTCGTGAGTGAAGCCATTGCGCGCTTCTGATCCGCTCTGCTCACCGGGGTGAACGGCTTCGTTGCACCCGGTTGACCGGCAAATGCGCGGTCGACGTAGACTCCGCCGATATAGCGCGCGATGACCGTCGACGCAGTGTTGAGCTGACTCGTCAGCACGAGGTATGCGTTGCGCATCTCGTGATATGACTCGCCGTTGTTCGAATAGCGGCCCTTCAGACCCTGCATCAGGTCGTTGATGACCTCGAAGCGCTCGCTCATGTAGCCGATCGCATCGCTCGTCATGTCGTTGACGTTCACGCGCGGGTCAATACCACTGTTTGCGTTGGTGATGTCCGCGTCGTTGCCGAAGGTCAGGTCATGCTCGGTCGAACGCGCCAGCAGCGCGTTCATCCGGCGCGACTCGGCGGCTGCATCGGGGAGTGGCGGCGTGTAGCCAAACTGAATTGCCCAGACGTCGTAGGGTCCAACGCGGTTCGAGAAATAATCTCCCTGAGCCTGGCCGTTCTTTGCCAGGTTGACGATCTCGTAATCCATGACCGAGCCCATTACGCCCTTGGCGCTGGTGATGGACCGGTCGTTGATCTGCGCGGGTGAAAGCATCTGGCTGGCCTTCATGTTGTGATTCAGACCGAGCGTGTGACCGACTTCGTGGAGAATGAGGCCGGTGATCGCCTGGTTGATGTAATCCCTCATCTCGACCTGCGTCGCGCCACGCGCAACCAGCGCCTGACGGCCCGCCATGATGTTCAGCTGAAGCTGGTCGCCGAACGAGCACATCTTGCCGGTGTGATCGAGGACTTCCTCAATCTCCATTCCAAGAGCCGCTGTCGCGAAAACCTTCTCCTGGCGCACTCGGTTCGTCACGAAGACATACTCGAGCATGATGTCGGCCCCAAGTATCTGACCCGTGCGCGGATTGACGAAACTCGGGCCATACCCGCCAAACGGCGGATTGGGGGACGACGTCCAGCGGAGCACGTTGTAGCGAATGTCGCCTGCATCCCAGTCTGCATCGTCAGGCTGAACCTTCACGGCCATGGCATTCCTGAAGCCGGCTGCCTCGAACGCCGGATTCCACGCGAGCACCGCGCGGGCGATCACATCGCGGAACTCGACCGGAGTCGTGTTCTCGATCCACCACGTGATCGGCTCGACCGGCTCCGACATGGCGGCAGACGGATCCTTCTTCACAAGGCTCCAGCGGTTGATGAGGTCGCGATATGGTGCCGACTTGACGGACACCATGTCGGTAATCTCCTGCGTGAAATATCCGACACGCGGATCGTCGAGGCGCGGCGTGTACGCTGTCTTTGGGAGCTCGATGAGGCTGTGCTGCACCGAGACGGTAACGAAGCGGGCATCAGTGATGTCAGTGCCGCCACGATTGAGCGGAGCCGGATTCTCGTACACGTAGTCGACAGTGACGTCAGTGTTCGCTGGATAATTCTTCAGTGCGGTGACGCGCGTCTTCGCCTTGCTCAGTCCGCCGAGCGTGAAAGTCTGTCCCGGGCGGGCGTTGGGATTCGGAGTTGGTTTGACCTGCGTGAAGGCCTCGGTCATGAAGAGATCATCAGCCTTGATCAGGTAAGTCGCACTGTCTTCGGCAAGGATGTCCTGAACAGCGACGACTGCCGTCGAGATGTTCGCAGAAGCAGCGCGCGCGAGCGCGTGACCTTCCTCGAAGTAATGATTCGCGTTCTGCGTCACGAACTCGAGGCGGTTGAAGTGCCTGCGGACGGAGAACGTGTTATTGGTGCCGAACGCGCCGCGGAAAAATCCGGCGGCCACAGGGGCATCGACAATGTGTGTGAAGTAGATGAATTCCTTGCCGAGCTTGTCCTTCGACACCGCCATCATCAGCGAGCCGTTGGCCGTGTCCTGGTAAACCGTAAACAATCCGTCAACTTTCTTCGACGATTTGACGAGCGAAGCGATCGACTTCTTGTCTCCGGCTCCTGGCGCCGCAGCTGTCTGCGTGCCCGCTGGGCGCGCCGCTCCTGCGGGAGTTGGCGCCTGCGCAGACTTTGCAGAAGCCTTCGTGCACCCCGTTCCGAGGAGAACGGCAGCAATTGCCAACGTGGTCGTAGGTCTCATTTGGTGTGTGTCCTGAGGGAATAGGCTAGTGACCCGAGCGGGGGGAGCTTCGGGAACACGACCCTGCAATTTGGGCATGTGGTTCGGGTCGCGCTACAGCCCTTACAATCACCGAACAATCGCGTCATTTTCGACCTTCCGCTTTCCGAGCGATCATGGCCGCTGACGCGAATATCACGATGGCCCTCGATCCTCGAACGAGTGGCGGAGGACTGTTCTCGAAGGGCGACCCGCACCTTCCCCCGGATCTCGCGCGCCAGGCGGTAGCCCGGGTTAAGATCGCGGCATGGGTCTTCGCCGCGATCTGGGCGCTCGTGATCCTCATGAACGACTTCGTGTTCGCCGGGGAGGCCGGCGCGCCCGGGATCACCTGGGGAACCCGCCAGACCACACTGACGGTAATCGGTCTCATGTCGTCCGTCGGGCTGGCATGGTTGAGCACCCGCTTGCGTGAACGACCCGAGGCGCTCTTCGAGGTCGCGCTGGCGTTTCAGGTGCTGACTGCGCTGCTGGTAAGTCTCGTCACGGAGTACTATCCGCGAACGGAGCCGCAGGCGCTCTCATGGGTGTGCGTAGTAATTCTCACTCTGCCGACTATCGCGCCCGCGAGCCCCCGGAAGACTCTCGCCGCATCCCTCATTGCGGCGTCCACTGTGCCGCTCGCTTTGTTCTACACCAGGTACTCCAACCCAACGTACGATCCACCGCTTTCAGTGATCGTCTGGCTCGCCCTGCCGCCTTTCATATGCGCGGTGCTGGCAATGATTCCCGCGGCGGTCATTCGCGGGCTCGGGAAGCAGGTGAAGCGAGCGCGCGAAGTAGGGAGCTACGAGCTCGGCGAAAAAATCGGAAGCGGCGGCATGGGTGAGGTCTACCGCGCGACGCACAGGCTGCTCGCGCGCCCGGCGGCAGTGAAGCTGATATCCCAATCGGTTCTGAATGCCAACACCGGCGCGAACCATATAGCAACGGTGCGGTTCCGCCGCGAAGCTGATGCAGCGGCATCACTCTCCTCACCCCACACCATTCAGCTCTACGATTACGGAGTGGCCGAGGATGGCAGCTTCTACTACGTGATGGAATTGCTGGACGGAATCGACCTGCACGAGCTCGTCACGCGTTACGGTGCGCAGCCTCCTGAAAGGGTCTCATACCTCATCGCGCAGACATGCGACTCGCTCGGTGAAGCGCATTCGAAGGGTCTCGTCCACCGGGATATCAAGCCGTCAAACATCCTTGCCTGCAGAATGGGACTGCAAGTGGATTACGTGAAGGTTCTCGACTTCGGTCTCGTGAAAACGGTGCGCGGACGGGATCACGAGGCCGAAACACACCTCACGGGAGCCGGATCCGTGAGCGGAACACCCGCCTTCATGGCGCCCGAGTGTATCTCAGGAATGCACTCGGTGGAAGCATCGTCAGATGTGTATGCTCTCGGATGCGTCGCCTACTGGCTCCTCACCGGTGATAACGTTTTCAAGGCTGCGAACGCAACGATGATGATGATGCAGCACATGCAGAACTCCCCGGTTCCCCCCTCGCACAAGTCGCCGGCGCCGGTACCGCGCGCTCTCGAGGAACTCGTGCTCCGCTGCCTTTCAAAAGATCCGAGTCAGCGGCCAGCCGATGCGTGCGCGCTCGCTGCGTGCCTCGCAGCCGCACACCTTCCCGCCCTATGGACCGCGACGCGAGCAGAGCAGTGGTGGAAGGAAAACCGCCCGCTAGCCTAGAGCAGTGGAAGGGTCTGTCCGGGGTCTCGGGCCGCGTCGGGAAGTAGTCAGCATCTCGATCGCTGAGTCCACTGACTCCTGGCTTCCGGCAAGGGCGAGGACATCACCAACCCGCAGCATCTCCTTGCCGGACGGGATCACCACCCTGCTTCCCGCTTCCCCGACACGCGTGATCGCGAGGATTGTCGCACCAGTCTTTCCGCGGATGTTGAGCTCCGCAAGAGTCCTGTCGACTCCCGGGCTATGCGCCTCGATCCTCACTGGTATCGGCTCTCCGAGTCCGGGCAGCATGATGGCGATGTGTTCCATCGTCTTCATCATGTTTTGAGAGTCGTCCTCATCTGAAAGCTGCGGCGTCAGCGCGGCGACGATCACCTCGGCACCGGCGCGCGCGTGCTCCTGGAGATTGAGCGCACTGCGCCAGAACGCAAACCCGAGCAGGACGATGAGAATCGCGAGCAGCGTGAAGCCGGGGAATTGCGGCGCGAAAGGTTGCGTGATAGCAACTACCGGGAGCCCGACCATCAGCAGCGTCCCGAGTTGAAGCATCGTCACGAGCGCGCGCCTCGGCGCAGCCGCAAAATCAGCCTTCCTTCGTCCCGCGGTAGGGAGTGCCTGCATCGCGAGAACGAAACCGAGCATCCTTGCACTGCGCAAGATTCCCCATACCAACGGGGCAGCAACCGCCGCTGCGCCGATCAATACGACGAACAGAGACAGGCGCTGAGTCGCTCCCGTCCAGTTGCTGAACATCGTCGTGAAACGGCCCCTTTCCGCAGCGGCACCGATTATCACGACGATGAGAAATAACGCGTCGATCAGTATCACGCGAACGAGACGGCGCGTTTTGCTTTTCCCCGATGCACCGGGAG
>JAYUWU010000266.1:0-2742 GCA_043753365.1 Gemmatimonadaceae bacterium
TCCGGTTGATTATCTGGGGAGTCCTGATTTCTGGATCGGGCTTATCGTTGCCATGCTGTTTTTTGCAGTCGCTGCTCGCGTGAGACGCCGCAGCGGACCTACCTGACAACCCGCTCTGCCAGCCCGTTTTGCAGGAAGCCGGATGCCGTATGCACCAGCAGGCGACAGGCAGCCGGCGACCAGACCCGTGTTGCCGGGATAATCAGGAAAGAGCGGTTGCTTCCCCGCATCGGCCGAGTGCGACATGCTGTCTGCAACCTGCCAATGCTGACAGCAACCTGCTTCCTGCAAAGCGGTCAATAGTTGTGCAGGAGATGGAATACAGCGACGCACCAGCAGGCGAAGCAAACAACATCCGAGCGAAGCGATCGTGTTCTGATCGGGTGCCCTATCAGGATTTGCCCGATCGCATTATCCACAGTTCGCGAATAGCGAGCACAAATGAAAGGGCTCCAGTCACCCCTAGCGCGAAAAGCGTCCAGATGAATCGGAATGCTCCGCCAGATGTGGCGAGCGCACTGATCCCCGGGCTTTTCAAGTGGATGATCGTAACGCCGACTGACAGCAGCGACGCGAGCGAGACGATGATCAGCCCCGATCGCCGGTTGGCCAGCACCAGCGTCCCGCAGAGCCAGACCACCAGGATCAGCACACCGATGAGACTCTGAAGACCCACCGAGTCCAGTCCGCGGACAACATCGTCAGCCCAGTGAATTGAAAACAGGATGACGGAAAGAAGTGACGTCACCCTCAGCGTGAGATTCCGATTCATCACCGGCGACGACCGACAAGAGACAATAGTAAGCCCACCACAATCAACGACAGAAATATCCAGTTGATGATGTTTGCCGGGCTGGGGTCCAGGGATAGAAATGGCCTTCCAAGGTGGACCGTCGACAGCGCCTTGCGGCCGAGTTGCTCGATCAGCAGCAGGACGTACATCAGCGGAATCATCGCCCGGTAGCGAAGAAGCACGATGACTCCAAGTAACCCCAGCACGAAAATGCCAAGGCCCCAGACTGAGAAAGAGAAAACGAGTTGCGACGCCGCCTCAGCCGGGAACGTGCTGACCGGAACTTTGTCTACACCCTCGAGAACCTGGCGGCTCTTCTCAGTACCGAGCAGTCCCGCGACGTTCGCGCCCTGAAGGAACTTGGCGAGCACCACCGGAACGAGGAGCCAGATCGCAACGACGTGACCCCGGAAATCGTTGTCGATCTGCCGGGGCAAGAGTGGCGTGAGCATCGTCGAGTCTCCCTGAGATTGGCGGTGCAACTCCCGGCGATGTCAGAGCCGTGATGAACCTACGGTTTGAGTCGACGCGAGTTTCACGCAGGAATGGAGTGCGCCACGCCAGGTTTGCCTTCACGCAAGTTCGCCATCACCGCTGGCCTTTACAAACCTGTCGCTCCATGTTGCTAAGTCCACATCGGAGGTGGCAAGGATTGTGAGCGACCGGCTTCGTGCCGCCCTGGCTTCGCGTTACCGGATCCTGCAGGAGATTGGCCGCGGCGGCATGGCGACCGTGTACCTTGCCGACGACATCAAGCACGACCGGCACGTTGCGGTGAAAGTGCTCGCTCCGGATGTCGCGACTGTCCTCGGACCAACTCGCTTTCTGCGTGAGATACAGATAGCCGCGGTTCTTGCGCATCCTCATATCCTCCCGTTGCATGACTCGGGTGAGATCGACGGTTTCGTCTTTTACGTGATGCCGTACGTCGAGGGAGAAACCCTGCGAGCCCGCATGGCTCGAGACGGGCAGCTCCCTCTCGGCGAGGCGATCGACATCACGCGCGAGATCGCTGACGCGCTGAGCTATGCCCATGGTCTTGGCGTCGTCCATCGCGACATCAAGCCAGAGAACATTCTCTTCATGGGCGGACATCCCGTCATCGCGGATTTCGGCGTGGCGACTGCCGTGGGCGCAGTTGTTGGCTCGAGACTCACCGAGGAAGGCCTCGCTCTTGGTACCCCTGCCTACATGAGTCCGGAGCAGGCCATGGGCGAGCAAGGTGTCGACGGACGCAGTGACATCTACTCGCTGGCAAGTGTGCTCTATGAGATGCTGGCGGGTGAGCCTCCGTTCTCCGGAAACAACTTCCGGGCAATTCTCGCGCGAAAGCTGAGCGAATCCGTACCGAAACTCTCGATACTGCGCGATTCAGTGACACCCGATCTCGAAGAAGTAGTCCTTCGTGGGCTCGCCACGAGTCCGGCCGATCGGTTCACGACAATGGCTGAATTCTCGGCAGCCCTCACAGATGTCAACGGGTTTCAATCTCCACTGAGAATCAAGGCAGTCCAGACAGATTCATTGAAACGGAGAGTTCGAGGACGACTCGCAGTTGTCTCCATCATCGCTGTGATTTCCGTGGTGCTCGCTGGGATACTATGGGTCCGGGAACCACAAGACCGGAATGCGCAAAACGCCGACATAGCGGCCGGCGATTCGAATCGACAGTTGATGATCGCGGTTCTCCCGTTCGAGAACGTGGGCCAGGCCGACGACGATTACTTCACTGCGGGCATGACGGACGAAATCACCAGCAGGCTCGGTGCGGTGAGCGGACTCGAGGTTGTTCCCAGCAGGGCAGCTCAACGATACGCGCTCACCGGCATCACCATGCGCGAGATCGGCTCAGCTCTCGGAGTAGGTCATCTTCTTGCTGGCAGTGTTCGGTGGTCAGGAACCGACACCGCCTCGAGGAGTGCGCGAATCACTGTAGAGCTGATACGCGC
>JAYUWU010000267.1:0-6919 GCA_043753365.1 Gemmatimonadaceae bacterium
CACATCAGGCGGCTCGGCACTCGCGGTCCACGCGAACTGCAACTCATAGGTGAAGCCGTCTTCCACGTGGTGCACGATTCAGAGCGGCCGTTTCTCGTCTATTCGGGCAACTCGGTGACGGAGGACCTGGGCACGAGGTTCAGCGTGCGGGCGTATGAAAACGACACCGCTGTCCGGGTCGTTGTCGCCGAGGGTTCGGTTACACTCCGCGCGGCCGCTGCTCCGGGCGGTTCGGGCACGGTGCTGCGGCCAGGGGACCTCGCCAACCTCGATCGTCTGGGGCGTGTCGGAGTAACGAGCGGCATCGATGCCGAGGCGTACCTTGGCTGGGCGAATGGTCGGATAGTGTTTCGCGATGAGGCGCTCAGCGACGTCGCGACGCAGATCGGGAGAATGTTCGGCGCCATCGTAATCGTTCCCGACAGCAATCTGCAGGAAAAGAAAGTCACGCTCGACATGCCGAATGGATCACTCGGTGAAGTCCTCGACGTTCTGTCCACTCTGCTCCAAACCGATCAAACGCGCGACGGCCTTGCATATGTGCTCGGACCGTCGCGCCCTCGCTAGGGGAGTAATCGCATGAGGCAGCATCGTATTCGCGGCGTTCACCGTGCCGGTCGGCTGATCGTGATCGCTGCAGTTGCGGCACTTTCGCTTCCGCCGGCCAGCCCGCTGAGCGCGCAGTCTTCGAGGCTCGCAAGATTCGCTCAGCCCGAGAGTGTCAAGTTTCTTCCGCTCAGCATGATCATCGAAGGAAAGGTCAAGCTTCCCGGACCGCTGGGAAGGACCGTTACCGTGAGCGGCAGGGATCTGGCACTCGAGGAGGTGTTGAGCGACATCGCAAGGCAGGCGGGCGTCGGCATAGCCTATCGCGACGACGTCAGCCGATCCGGAACACGCGTGTCCCTCGTTCTGAACGGTGTATCTGCAGCCGATGCTCTTGCCGCGGCAGTCCGTGGGACGAAATGGTCAGTGCTAATCTCACCAGCAGGCCAGGTGCTGGTAGTCGATAGCGAGAAGCGCGTCGCCGGGAGCCTGAGCGGGCGAGTGGTCGAGCGCAGCTCGGGCGAACCGGTTCCTTCCGCTCAAGTCGAGATCGAGGGGTTGGGGCTCCGTGGAGTTGCGGGGAGTGACGGGCGATTCAACATCGGTGGCGTTCCAGCCGGTACACATCGGCTGACCGTGCGGCGTATCGGCTTCGAGCCTCAGACGGTCCGGGTGACGGTGGGCGAGGGGGCGACGGCAAACGTAACCGTCATCCTCGCTCGCGCCCCCGTGTCGCTCTCCGAGGTGGTTGTGACGGCGACCGGCGAGGAGCGGCGCAAGTCTGTGGCGAACAGCATCGCACGAATCGACAGCGACCAGCTCGATGCCGCAGCGGTGATCAACACTCAGCAGGCGCTCGCTGGGAGCGCCGCCGGCATCACTGTGCTGGCGAACTCGGGGCAGCCTGGCGCGGGCGGCTCGATCCGCTTGCGTGGCGTGAACAGCATCAGCCAGGGCAACAATCCCATTATCTACCTCGATGGGGTGCGGATCTTCAATGGCCGCACGTCGACCAGCGTTGCGGCGAGACAGTCGGTGTCGCCCCTGAATGACATTGACGCATCCGACATCGAGCGGATAGAAGTGGTGAAGGGTCCGGCGGCGACCACTCTATACGGAACCGAAGCATCAGGCGGTGTCATTCAGATCTTTACAAAACGCGGGCAGGAGGGGAAGGCGTTGTGGACGGCTGAGGCAACCGGCGGGTTCAATTCGATGGGCCACGTTGGTCCCGACTCGGATCCGACCGGGCTTTTCGTCAATCAGTGCAGGGGCGATAACCTGGTGACCGGAACGGGCGCCGTATTCGAGGATCCAACATGTCCGTCCAACGGCAGCTGGCTGAAGAAGGGCGCCATTCAGCGCTATGCGCTCGGTGTTCGCGGCGCGGCTGGTGGAATCACCTACTACGTCTCGGGCAATTTCAATGATGAGCGATCTGTTTTGCCCACGGGGGGAAACCGCGATGCCGGACTGCGCGCGAACATTGGATTCAACCCATCGAAGCAACTGGAGCTCGCGATCAATACTTCCGTGGTCAAGCGACGCGTCGACTGGTTTCCCGATGGGCTGAGCAGCAATGGCGCGCTGTTGAACATCTCCCGCGGTCCCGGCTCGAACTTCAAGGGTGGCGGCTGCTCAAACGACACTGTGACGTGCGTGCTCAACGACAGCCTGTTTTCCCTCGAGAGCTACACGGACACGCACCATTTCATCTCGGGTGGGACAGCGACGTTCCGTCCCACCAAAAAGCTCACCAGCCGGCTCGCGGCTGGGTACGACTACACCGACGCGGATATCTCGACAATTGTCCCTTTTGGATATCTCCGCATTCCGAACGGTCAGCTGTTCCAGACGCTGTGGGGCCGCACTCTTACCACCGTCGACCTCGCGAACACGTACGAGACCCCGATTGGTGCGTCGATTGTGTCCACCAGCTCGATCGGAGGGCAGATGTTCAGAAGCCATTCGCGGTCGACCGACCTCCAGGCAGACAATTTTGCCGGACCGGGAGAGCCCACCTTGACGAGTGGCTCGCTTCGCCAGATTACCGATGTGAACGACCTGAGCGTCGTGAATGCAGGCTTTTTCGGGCAGCAGACATTCGGGCTTGGGGACAGGCTCTTCCTCACCGCGGGATTGCGCGTCGACGGCAACAGCGCCTTCGGCACGGACTTCGGATTCCAGTCGTATCCCAAGTTCAGCGCGGCGTACGTGGTGTCCGAGGAGTCGTTCTGGCCCGCTCGCATGATCGAGACGATGAAGCTGAGAGCCGCGGTCGGAGAGTCGGGAAAAGCCCCTGGAGCGTTCGACGCTGTCAGAACCTGGAGCCCGATCGCAGCTGAAGGGGGGCAACCGGCGTTCACGCCCGCACAGCTTGGCAACCCCGACCTCGGACCTGAAAGAACGCGAGAAGTTGAGCTGGGCTTCGACGCTCTCGCGCTCGATGGAAGACTCGGTGTCGAATACACGTTCTATCGCCAGCGGACACTTGACGCGCTTGTACCTGTGGTCGGTGCCCCATCGAACGGCTTTACGCAGGCGCAGCTGGAGAATGTTGGTGAGCTCTACAGCAGCGGCAATGAGCTCACGCTCACCGGAAAACTGATCAGGGCCGCCGCAGTAGATCTGTCGGCGGCATTGCGATTTGCGACGTTCCACAGCGAGGCAGTCGATCTAGGTGGGCAGGTCCTGACGATCGAGGCGAATGCGCGCACTGTAGTGAAGGAAGGACTGCCTGTTCCGGCGTACGTTGGGAAAAGGGTTACAAATCCCACCGAGCTCGCCGCACCAGTCATCGAGGCTGATGCACTCCTCGGCTCACCATTCCCGACGAGGATCATTTCTCCAGGTGTGACCCTGCGGCTGTTCAACCGGATGACCGTGGACGCGCTGGGTGAGTTCCAGCGCGGCGGTCATCTGCTCAACGCGGTCGGTTATGTGAATGCTTTTTCCTCGACGTGGCAGCCGTGCTATGCAGCGCAGGCCGCGATTCGGCAGGCGGCCGCTGGGGATGCGGCGGCTCTCGCGGGTATTCCCGCTCTCGAGAGGGCGAGATGCACTCTGACATCAGCGGACCGCGACTTCAGCTACTGGGTGGAGAAGAGCGACTTCTTCAAGTTGCGGCACGTGTCGGTGAGCCTGGATGCACCGTTCAGGATTCCGGGAAGCCGGCGGACCACGATTGCGATAGCCGGCCGAAACCTGTGGACCAGCACCTCGTACACCGGGACCGATCCCGAGTCGGCCGACCAGCGCGAGAGTACGTTCTCACGACGCGACTACTATGTCTTCCCATCGGCGCGCACGTTCACCGCAACTGTTCGGGCGGAGTTCTGATCATGCCTTCAATCAAGAGCCGGATTGCCCGGCATGGCTTCCTGGCGATCATTTCGGCCGTGGCTGGCTGCGACTTGTCGGTGACCAATCCCGGGCCAGTGAAGGATGAGTCCCTGAATACGCCTGCGGCCATCTCCGGCCTCGTGAACGGAATGTCGGGTGACCTTTCACTGGCACTCGGCACGTACATAGACCGAGCGGCTCTAGCGACTGGCGAGCTCGCTCATTCGGGGAATTTCATCACCGAGGGTGCGTACTTCAGGGGTGAACTGGATGCTGAAACCGTGAATGGTGACTGGGGCCGGATGCAGCGTGCCCGCTGGGTTGCGGAAAACGGGCTTGAGCGGATGAAGACCGTCCTCGGCGCGGACTTCGAAACCAATACGAACACCCCTCGCGCCTATCTCTATGCCGGGTTCGCGAATCGGCTTCTCGGCGAGAACGCGTGCAGAGCAGTGATTGACGGCGGCCCCGCGCTAAGCGACAGCGTGCATTTCGAGCGTGCGGACAGCCTGTTCTCGCGCGCGCTTGTTCTGGCGACTGCACGAGGAAATACCGCGGTAGCTAATGCCGCGCGTGGCGGCAGGGCATCAGTGCGCGCCTGGCTTGGCAACTGGTCTGGTGCTGTAACCGATGCTGCTGGAGTACCGGCTTCCTTCGTCTTCAATGCGGTGTTCTCGACCAATACGGCGCGCGAGAACAATGACCTCGCGGTTCAAACCATAAATCGGCGCGAGACCACCGTATTCGGAACCGTGTACGCGTCGCAGCGCGAAGTACGGACGCCCTGGGACACGGTCAAGACTACTGGAGGCAGAATCCAGACCGGGCAGGATGGCCGAACCAACTTCTTCCGCCAGACAAAATACAAGACGGTGGGCGCTCCAGTTCCGCTTACGAAAGGTGCCGAGATGTTGTTACTGCGAGCAGAGAATGCACTAAGAGGCGGTGACGTCGCCGGTGGCATGATTCTGATCAACCAGGAGCGGGCCGTCTACTCGATTGCGCCGGTGTCCGCATCCACACTTCAGGCCGCGTGGACGCTGCTCCAGAGGGAGCGTGGATCGGTGCTGTGGCTCGAAGGGCGACGGTTGTGGGATCTTCGTCGCTGGTATCTGGACTCGGGGCCTGCGCGCAACACTTATCTCGAAGGGCGGGGCAAGTGCATGCCTCCGGGCAGCGATGAGCAGGCGGCCAACCCGAATCTGTGAAGTCATTCGTGCGAGGGCACTGGTGGCATTTTGCGTCCTGGTTGCGCAGGCGGTGCCGATGGATTCGGCACGGCTGCGAAGCTTTATGTGAGGGATCGACCCGAAGACATGGAGTCGCTGTGTGACTCGCAGGACGCTCGATCGTGATGACTCGGCCAAGCAGAGGGATTTGTGGGAGAGGACGTGGGTGTTCTTATCTGCAACGCAGGCACGAACTTTCACCCATTTACATATATGATGTGATCCGCCCCGTGGGCGGGCCTGCACAGGTCTACCGACAATTCTCTTTCTGTCCGCTATCTGCCCCTCGAGATTAGAAAAATCTAAACCTGGCAATTTGTTGCAAGATTGCCGGGTTTACTTTTGCTGAGCGAACACCCAGCAAACTTTGCGGAGTGTAAACTGGTCCCGTTGCGCGGGGACTCTGAAAGCCTCTCCGGACGACGGCTTAACTCGGGCCGCAGGAGGCCATAGGTGCCATCCGGTTCGTCCGGTGTTTTATTTCACTCCGATACCCACCGAGTCATTCCTTTCACAGAGTAGATGGACGCAGATCTCTTCGCCACCCATGCCAGGATGGAAGACGCGCACTGGTGGTTCCGCGCGCGCCAGCAGATTCTGAACGCCATACTCGAGACTCGGTTTCCGCCAGGACGCAAAGCACGACTGCTCGATATCGGCTGCGGCACGGGCGGCACCAGCGCGCGGTTTCCCTCCAACTTCGAGGTGGTGGGAGTGGAGCCATCGGAGCCGGCCGTGGCGCTCGCTCGAAATCGCTTCCCGCAAATCGAGTTCGTCGCCGGACTCGCGCCTGACGCCGTCCTCGATCACGCGCGAAACACCGACATCTTCGTGCTCACTGACGTGCTCGAACACATCGAGCACGACCGCTCGATGGTCGAACGGCTCGTCAAGGTGGCAAAGCCGGACGCGCTATTTCTGACCACAGTCCCGGCCAACGAGGACCTCTGGACGGAGCACGACGTCAGTCATGGACATTACCGGCGTTACACGCTCGAGTCATTCGCAGTCCTCTGGCAGGACCTTCCGGTAGATGTCAGGCTGCTTTCCTACTACAACAACCGGCTCTATCCGGTCGTCTACGCATCGCGGCGGATCAGCCAGTTGCGGGGCAAGGCGGCATCCCACAACGACACGGACCTATCTCTCCCCCCGGCACCGTTGAACCGCGCGCTCGAGACGGTTTTTGCGGGAGAGGCGAGACGAATCGTTCGCCACATCGATGCCGGCAAGCCTGCGTACAAACGCGGCGTAAGCATCATCGCGCTCTTCCAGAAACGCGAGCATGTGCCGACTTAGCATCATAATCCCCGCCTACAACGAAGAGCGCCGCCTCGGCCGAACACTGGCGGCTACTATCGCGTACATGGACGCGGTGAGCATGGCCTACGAGCTGATCGTCGTCGATGACGGCAGCACTGACGGGACGGCCGGCGTCGTGGCGGAGATGGCTCGCCGCGCCGATCGCCTCCGGCTCATACGCCTCGCGCAGAACGGCGGAAAGGGACTCGCCGTGCGAAGCGGAATCGTCAATGCGGCCGGGGACCGGATTCTGTTCATGGACGCAGACGCGGCGACGGCCCTCGAGGAGATCGAGCGGACCTTCGATATCATGACGGAGACAAAAGCTGACATAGTGATTGGCTCGCGAGCGCACCTCCCGGGCACCCACACTACGGTCAAGGCAAAACGGTTCCGCCACCTCGCCGGCCGGATATTCCACCAGTTCGTGCGCGTATACGGCGTCAGCGGAATCGCTGACACGCAATGCGGCTTCAAGCTGTTCACGCGCAACGCAGCAA
>JAYUWU010000268.1:0-19485 GCA_043753365.1 Gemmatimonadaceae bacterium
GCTGGCCGGCACACTATTCGTGTCGAGAACGCCGGACTCGAACCGCACGACGTTGTCATGTTGAAGCTCGCTCCGGGAGAGACGTTGGAAGACGTCCGATCGTTCATGAATCCGGAGCGTGCCCGGCGGCCAGGCAAAGCGGATAAGCCGCCGCCGCCGCTGAAGAGCCTCGAGAATATGGCGGGTGGCGTCGCAGTCATCGCGTCCGGGATGCACGTTTTCTTCGATGCAGACTTAACACCGGGTGACTATGTGCTGCTCTGCATGACGACGGCGCCAGATGGCCGCGCGCACATCGAACACGGAATGATTCAGCAGATACGTATCCAGTGACCTCGAGCGAAGTGGCAGAAAGATCGCCCAACAATACGATGACCTTCAGAAGGTGAGGAGCTTCATGGAACGACGCGAGTTCATCTCCCGCGCGATGATCACCGGCGCCGCGGCTTATGCCGCCACAACACCGGCGTCACTCCTCGCGGAATCGCCCTCTCAACAGATCCTCGACGAAGACGTCATCAGGCAGATCTCAGTTCAACATGAGAACTCGCTGAAGATGCTTCGCGACTGGATCGCGGTCCCATCGATCGCCGCCGAGAATCTGGGATACCCCCGCGGCGCTGAATACATGGCGAACCTGGCCCGGGAGGCGGGATTCCAGCACGTCGGGCTCGTACCTACGTCCGGGAAACCCGGCGTCTTCGGCACACTCGACGCCGGAGCGAGCACGTGGCTCGGCATCTACTTCATGTACGACGTCAAGCAGTACGATCCGGCCGAGTGGAGCTCGCCACCGCTCGAGGGGCGTATCGTTGACAAGCCCGGTCTTGGCAAAGCAATTGTCGGTCGCGGCGCGACAAACCAGAAAGGGCCGCAGATTGCGCTGCTCGCGGCGCTGCACGCATACAAGGCAGCGGGCAAGCGGCTCCCGGTCAATCTCGTGCTCGTCTGCGAAGGCGAGGAAGAAATCGGCTCCCCGAACTTCTCGCAGATAATCGCCAAACCGGAGGTGACGGCCGCGCTTCGGAAATGCATCGGCGTGATCATCCCCCTCGGCAACCAGGGCGCCGACGGTTCGGTCTCGATCAACCTCGGATCAAAAGGAATCGTTGAGCTCGAGCTTGTGTCCACCGGAGAGAAATGGGGTCGAGGCCCGAAAGCCGACATCCACTCGAGCCTCGCGGCGCATATCGACAGCCCCGCGTGGCACCTCGTCCAGGCCCTCAACACGCTCGTGAAGGCGGACGGGCACACGCCAGCCGTCGAAGGTTTCTTCGATGACGTTAAGCCGCTGTCACCCGCGCTACGAAAAATTCTCGAAGACGCAATCCCCAAGCGCAACGAAGCGGCGATCAAGAGAGCACTCGGCGTCTCAAGGTGGATCGAGAACGAGAACTGGCACGACTCTCTGGTGCGACTCGTGTCGAATCCGACGATCAACATCGAGGGACTCGTTGGTGGCTATACCGGACCGGGAGGAAAGACGATTCTTCCGCATCGCGCCGTCGCGAAGATCGACATGCGGCTCGTACCAGACATGACCGCGAAGAACACGCTCGCGCTACTGAAGGCGCATCTCGCAAAGCACGGCTTCGGTGACATTGAAGTGAACATGACCGGTGGATACGATCCGACGCAGACAGATCCGGACTCGAAGATCGTGAAGGCGCAGGTTGCGACCTACCGGAAGTTCGGTGTCGATCCGCTTCTGTGGCCGCGAAGCGCCGGATCGTGGCCGGGCGTCACCTTCACCGGCGATCCGCTCAGGCTTCCTGCCGGGCAGTTTGGCCTCGGACACGGGGGTGGAGCTCACGCGCCCAACGAATACTGGCTGATCGAATCAACGAATCCGAAGGTATCGGGAATGGATGGCGCGGCAGCGTCGTTCGTCGAGTTCTTCACCGCTTGCGCAGCGAGCTGAACGGTCGACTAACGTCGCTGGGCTACTCGCGCCCGGCCAGCACCGAACCGCGCAATGCGAGCACAGCGCGCTCTTTCGCCTTCGC
Organism: Gemmatimonadaceae bacterium; assembly: GCA_043753365.1. Lineage (GTDB taxonomy): Bacteria > Gemmatimonadota > Gemmatimonadetes > Gemmatimonadales > Gemmatimonadaceae > UBA4720. Next base: position 2,007 of record JAYUWU010000268.1, read on the forward strand.
CTCGATGTCTACCGTGATCTTCATATCGAGCCACGCTTCGGGGAGATCGCCGCGTACGACATAGTCAGCGTGCGGTCGCGGATCGCCGCCACTCCACCCATCACGAGGCGATGAGAGGTGGAAATGCGGCTCGCGGTCCTTCCATGTCGCGGCCGCGCGAGCGCTGGCTTCGGAAACATCAAGACGGTCCGGAGTGCAGCGGTGATGGTGCACGTCGTACACCATCGGTATGCCGAGTCGCTCGCAGAACGGCAGCAGGAGCGCAGGTGAGAAGCGACGGTCGTCGTTCTCCAGAGCCAACCGCTGACGCGCCGCGTCGGAGAGACGCTCGATGCCTCGCTCGAGTCGCTCGAGCGCAGCCTCGCTACCACCCGCGGAGCTGCCCGGGTGCAGTGTCAACACATCTGCTCCAACGAGTTCGGCGATATGTCCCTGTGCGCGCATCTCTCCAAGTGAAGATTCTACGACCTCGCCTCGCTCAGAATTGAGCACTACGAATTGGTCGGGGTGAAAGGAGAGGCGCACGTCGTGCTGGACAGCCAGCGCTCCGGCAGCGCTAAACGCGGCTGTGATGCTTCCGTCACCATCGAGGTCGGGGAGGGTGTAGCCGCTCTTCGGATGTGTGGAGAGTGGCAGGATGCCACTAGTTATCCGGAACGAGCCAATGCCGAGCGCGACGCATTGCGTGATTGCTTCCCCGAGAGCGCGCGCATTGTCGCGCGCGATCTCACTCAAATACGCTCGCCCTTCTTGCTCCGCTAACGTTGCGACGTAGCGGTGCGTTGCCGTGCGGAAACGGATCGGCGCATCGAGGAACTGGCAGCAGAGTCCCCAGCGAATTCGCAGCAATGCGGCCTCAGCTATCAGGATCATCAGGTTGGTGTGCCATTCCCCCGAATATTACGCAGCAACTTGTTTGGGAGCGGCGGAGCGGCAGAGAAGAGCGGCTACAGGTTCACCGCTGCTTGAGCGTGATCGCGCACGTTTGCGATCGAGCCGTTACAGCCGAAGTACCGAAACAGGCTACATCGACTGGTGCCTTTAGCGACGTCGATTTCCTCCGCGACTCCCGCGCCCTAGTGGCCGACCGGCGACAATGTGTTTCTGGTGAAGGCTACGCCCCACTTGGCGCACAGCTCCAGGCCGCCGCGAACGAGCTCTATGCGTGGGGAGACCTCTGGTTGAACGCTGCTGAAGCCGGGATCCGGACGCTAGTGACCAAACGGTAACTTGTTGTGGTGTTAACACTTACGCAGTTTTCTGCGTCAAGGACTGTGACACCAACCCTGGAGCTCGCGTGCGCTATTTCTCGCCGTCATACTTTTCAGCATTGTCTATACTGCTAAACTGTCAACTCAAGTAGGAGTAAGAAGATGACACAACTCACGCCTTCAGACTTTTTCGAAATCCAGGAGCTGGTCTCTCTTTATTGCGTTACCACTGACAACGCGGATGCGGGCGCCTTTATGCAGTGTTGGGTCGAACCGGCAGATTTTGCAGGCTACGACAGTGGCGCCCTTGGCAAAATGGACACTTGGGAGCAGCTCTACGAGTTCGAGAAGCACCACGTCGGGCCTGGTGGCATGGCAAACGGGAAGCGCCACTTGAGCGTGGATCTCGTTATCGAGCCCGTAAGTGAGACGGAGGCGCTTGTCACCCACGATATGATCGTCCTTGGAATCGCCGAAGCCCCGCGCGTTATCGCTTCAGGGCGCTACAACAAGAGCATCGCAGTCAAGACTCCCAACGGCTGGAAGTTCAAACGCAGAACTATCGACGTCGACCCTGGATTCTTCAAGTTAATGGAGTAACTCAAGCAAGCCTAACAACAGGTTGCAGCGGATGGCGCTGCGCGCCGCCGCTGAACCGGGACGTTAGGCCTTTTGCTGCGGATAGGGTGGTATGCCCTATTCCCAGGCGCGCTCACAGGGACCCCAGAGAGAGAAATCATGGCACGAGCCTTCACGGTCATCTTGCTTTTCCTAGGCTCTGCTTGTGCACAGCGGCCTCAGAATGTCGCGCCCTCCGGGGCGACGCTTGTCCTCAAGCGCGCGAACATAATCGACGTCGAAAACGGGCGCGTCGTGCCCCAGCAGACGATTGTAATTGTTGGCTCTCGCATCGTGGCGATTGGTTCGTCGTCTGAAGTAGCTTTCCCAGCGAGTTCGCAAGTGGTCGACGCGGTCGGCAAATTCATCATACCGGGACTATGGGATATGCATGTGCATATTCCCGGAGCGAATGCTTTTGACGGGATTGCCGGCGCTGAGTTCCTCCCGATCTATGTGGCGCAAGGGGTGACAGGCGTCCGCGACATGGGTGGCGACTGTTCTGCGTCTGAATGTGACCGTTGGATGCGAAAACCCGGAGAAATCGCGCGATTACGGAACGACGTCAGCGCGGGCCGGTTGCTCGGACCCCGTATCGTGAGTCCGGGGCCGATCGTGGATGGTCCGAGTCCGGTGCATCGAGGTTCGCTCATTATCGGCGACGCAGATTCAGCCCGTCGTCTCGTTCGCGCACAACGCGCGGCTGGGGCACCGTTCATCAAGGTGTATGACCGAGTGCCGCGTGCGGCGTATATGGCATTGGCCGACGAATCACGTAAGCTGGGAATTTCCTTTGTGGGACACGTTCCGGTTTCCGTAAGTGCGCTTGAAGCATCCGACGCGGGTCAAGAGACCTTGGAACATCTGTGGCTCGTGTTGGACGGTTGCTCAAGCGTCGGCCTCGAGTTGCTGGAGAGACGTCGGAGGCGGGACGCCGCAGCGATACGCCGCGACACGACTTTCCTTTTTGCCGCGGACCGTTTTGACCTCACCCGCCGCACAATTGAGACATATGACCCTGCAGTTTGCCGGGCCCTCGCAGAGCGGTTTCGGGAGAACCGAACGGGGATGGTTCCGACGAATGCCGGAACCTGGGGCAGCGCGATGGCCGGAGACAGCAGTTTCGCGAATCGTTCTGAGTTCGCTCGTGTTCCCCGGTGGCTGCAAGACGCGCTCGCTCCTTTTGCCCTCCGGGATTCGCGCGGGGCGGCCGAAGAGATTGAGCAACGCCGGCGCTGGCATCAGCATAAACTGAAGATCGTACGGTTGATGTACGGTGTTGGCGTGGAATTCCTGGCGGGGACCGACAATCCCGGGGCGTATACGTTCCCGGGATTCAGTCTCCACGACGAACTTGCTCTCTTCGTCGAGGCCGGACTGTCACCTCTACAGGCTCTTCAAACCGCCACCCTCCTCCCGGCGAAATACCTGAACGCAACCGATTCATTGGGGCACGTCGCAGCTGGTAAAATCGCCGATCTAGTCCTGCTGGACGCCAATCCGCTCCGGGAAATAAGGAACACGCGTCGTATCAATGCTGTTGTGGCAAACGGCCGATATTTCGATCAAGCGGCATTAGAGCGGTTGTTGAGCGTGCCCGCCAACGTTCCTGACCTTCGATAGCGAGTCCGTCAAGGCGGCAGGCCAGTCGGACCGCCGGCCGGGACTTGCGTCTAACTCCTGTGTACGGAATACGGCATCGGCAGTCATACAGGGGGATAGTTCGTCACTGAAACACTGCGAGTCACATCCTCGCGGCACCTCGCTGATGCCGACAAGCGATTTAGTGTTGCTCGCTGCGTTCGCGATTGTATGATTCGCTTGCGGCATAGCGGAAGCGAAGACGGCAGGGTCAGCCGCGAGGAAATTCTCGATGAACGGTTGGATCAAGCGCATCGTTGCAACCGGTCTTGCCCTTGGAGCGCTCTTCGTAGGGCTTTTGATGGTGTTGTCAGGCATGGGGCACTCTCGCGGCGTTCGACTGGTTGTGCCGAGGGCGCCGAGCATCATCGCGAGTCGGATTGATGGTGCGGACCATGTGGATGCATATCGCATCACGTTAGCGTTCGGACGATTTCGCAATCTAGATGACGTAGTCGCAGCAGCGGCGTTGAACACATTGTCCGACGGAGTTAGCGAAACAGACCACGCAGCCAGCGTCGCCCCGTTCGCCGCAGATTCTCCGCCAACTTCAACAAAGGAGGCACGTGCATGAAAGCTACTACCGTCGTTAAGGTTCTTGTGCTGTTGCTCGTTTGTGTTATTCCCGCATGCACGTTCACTCGCGGGGCCGCGCTTCAGACCGGCCCGGGCTGGGTCTCGCTGTTCGACGGCAAGACCATCGACAGCGAATGGGGCCGCGTCGGTGAGACCAACTGGCGGGTCGAGGACGCCGCGATCGTCGCTGACAAACGAACGAGCGAGACCCTCGCGCATTTGATCACCAAGACCAAATACAAGGACTTCCAGGTTTACGTCGAGTTCTGGGCGAGCGACGACGCCAACAGCGGCATCTTCATTCGCTGTAGCGATCCCAAAAACATCAGCTCCAGGACCTGTTACGAGGCGAACATCTTCGACCAGCGCCCGGACCCGACCTATGGCACGGGCGCAATTGTCGATTTCGTCGAAGTGAATCCCGTGCCCAAGGCCGGTGGCAAATGGAACACCTACGAGATCACCGCCAAGGGGCGGCACATCACCGTGGTGCTCAACGGCGAAAAGACCGCGGAGCTCCATAACGGCCTGTTCACCGAGGGGCCGTTCACGCTGCAACACGGCGCGGGCGTGATCAAGTTCCGCAAGGTTGCGGTCAAGCCGTTGTAAGCGCCCGTTGGAAAGTCATCGGCACGCCGGGCGATCAGCGGTGATCAGTAGTATGCCAATCATTTGGAATCACGATGTGGGGATTTACTACGAGATCCATGGAACGGGCTACCCGGTCCTGCTGCTCCATGGCGCGACCGTAAGCTTCAAATACAACTATGCTGATTTTGGCTGGATCAAGTCTTTGAGCGATGCAGGAATGCAAACCATTGGCATCGACTTTCGGGGGCATGGCAACAGCAGTAAGCCACACGATGCTTCGTCCTACGGAACGGCGAGCCTTGCCAGTGACGCCCTTGCTGTTTTGGACCACCTCGGCCTGCAAAAGGTGGCCCTGCTGGGATATTCGATCGGAACCGCAGTAGCGCTATACTTGATGCGGGTTGCACCAGAACGATTTACCAAGGCTGCTCTGATCGCCACAGGTGACGGCTTGATGGGGCACGAGCCGCATACCGTTGCTCGGATTCTGCCAGCGCTCGCGGTTGTGTTGCGGCGCACGGAGTATCCAAAGGACCTGCCCACACATCTTGGAGCGTACTGGACTTTCATATCTGCAACCGCCGGCGACAAATCCGCCCTGCTTGCGCTCTCGCAAGCAGACTACCCTGCGTTGTCAGAGGAGGAAACGGCCAGCATTTCGACCCCAACGCTCATTATTAGTGGCCAGTATGACATTGTGCTCGGTCGTGGCCCGCGATTGGCAAGCGCACTCGCCTGTGGCGAATACGTGGAAATTCAGCACGCTGATCACTTCTCGCTTGCCGCCGACCTGGCAGCCCGGACCCGTGTTACTCAGTTTCTCAGAATCAGCGCCGCGTAACACTCGTTGAAGCTGACGGGTGATTTGTGGCAAACAATCGACTCCGGAGTTGCATCATGAACCACGACGTTTCGCGCATCTCGCGCCGCCTCATGCTGGGCTCCGTCGCGAGCGCCGGTGCCGCCATCGCGCTTGCACCGCGCGGAGCAGCGGCGGCGTTGAGCACATTGTCGGACGGAGTTAGCGAAACAGACCACGCACCCAGCGTCGCCGCGCTCGCCGCAGAGCCTCTCGCCAGTGTCTCAGATTTCGAGAAAGCCGCTCGCGTCAGGATGTCGACGATGGCCTACGGATACGTCAGCGGTGGAGCCGGTGATGAGCAGACACTGGCGTGGAATCAGAGCGCGTACGGCGAGATCAAGCTGCGGTCGCGAGTGCTGGTGGACGTGTCGAAGATCGACACCTCCGTGCAGCTTTTCGGGCGTACCTTGCCGCACCCGATTCTTCTCGCGCCGACAGCTTATCACAAGCTCGTCCATCCTGACGGCGAGATCGCAACGGCCCGCGGCGCCGAGGCCGCTGATACCACGATGATCGTCAGTTCATTTGCAACTGAACGCATCGAGAACATTGCGCGCGCTGTGCCGGTTGCAACACTCTGGTTTCAGCTGTACGTGCAACCCGATCGTGGTTTCACGCGCGCGCTGGTGCAGCGCGCCGAGGCTGCAGGATGCCAGGCTCTGTGTCTCACGGTCGATACGCCGGTGCTGGGGGCACGCAATCGCGAGACGCGCGTTGCGTTTCAGCTGCCCAAAGGTATGACGCGCGCGAACCTCGAAAGTCTGTCGGCGGCGACGGCGAGCAGCTCGCACCGGCCGGCGGAAGGCGCGATCTACAGCGGAGTGCTCGAGCCGCGCCTCACCTGGAAAGACGTGGAGTGGTTGCGCGGCATCGCGAAGGTGCCGGTGCTGCTGAAGGGGGTGCTCGACGCCGAAGACGCAACGCGCGCGGCGGAGGCCGGCGTGGATGGACTGATCGTGTCCAACCACGGCGCGCGCAATCTGGACACAGTGCCGGCAACAGTGACAGCGCTGCCGCGGGTGGCAGAGGCCGTCGCCGGCCGCATGCCGATTCTGCTCGACGGCGGCATACGTCGCGGTACGGATGTCTTGAAAGCTCTGGCGCTTGGGGCGACGGCCGTCGCCATCGGCCGTCCGTACCTCTACGGGCTGGCCGTGGACGGCTCGGCGGGTGTGAGTCGAATCGTGCAGATACTCCAGACGGAGTTCGAGATGGCGATGGCGCTCACGGGCCGCACGTCGTTGGCGGCGGTGGATCGGACGGTGCTCTGGGACTGATCTGGCGGAATGGACGAGCTCATATTCGAAAGTATCAGGCCACTGCGGCGGCGAACGGACGCGAACAAATCTCCAGGAGAAGCGGTTGGTGCAGGCGCCACGTAATCGCCATCGGTTGCCCCGCGTGACTTTCTGAGATCGGAGTGAATTGGTGACAGATAGCGATCGCACGACACGTCGCGATTTTCTTGCTGCGTCAGCGGTTGGTCTCGTCGCGCTCACGCGCGGTTCAGAGAATCCTGCATGGAGCGAGGAGCCGCAGCCGGATGGCGACCTGCTCTATGTCGGGACGTATACCGATGAAGACAGAACCGACGGAATCCAACTCGTGCGCATGGACAGGGCCTCCGGGAAACTGACGAATGTCGGCTCAGTGGACTCCGGCGCGAATCCCTCGTTCCTCGCCATCCATCCGAACGGTCGGGTTCTCTATGCCGTTAACGAGATCGCGAAATACCATGGCAGAATGAGCGGTGCAGTGAGTGCCTTCAACATCGCGAAGGACACTGGCGCGCTCACTCGATTCAGCGAGCAAGCATCGGAAGGTGCGGCGCCTTGCTTCATAAGCACTGACCGCAGCGGCAAGGTTGTGCTCATAGCGAACTACTCCGGTGGCAACGTCGCATTGCTTCCTGTAGGAAAAGACGGAGCGCTCCTTCGCGCCACGGACGCCGAGCAACATACGCGTACCGTACCGGCTCCCGCAGGTCGGGATGTAGCTCATGCACACTGCATTATCCCAGACCCATCCAACCGCTTTGCTCTCGCAACCGACCTTGGACTCGACCGCGTATTTGTCTATCGTCTCGACCTTGCGAGTCACTCGCTGCGGCGTGTAGATGCGGGCGACGCGGTAATGCAATCCGGCGCGGGGCCGCGTCACCTCGTGTTCCACCCGACACTGCCGCTGGTGTTCGTTGCCAATGAGCTCGATTCCACAATCTCCACACTCCGCTTCGACGCGAAGCTCGGCGCACTTTCTGTGCTGGCCACCCGCTCGACTCTACCGGCGGGGTGGACGGGCAGGAATTATCCGGGTGACATCCACATCGCACCATCAGGTCGCACGCTGTATGTATCGAACCGCGGTCACAACAGTCTGGCGGTATTTTCGGTTGAAGAGTCCACAGGCGCACTCGCGCTCGAGCAAGTCATCTCCACGGGTGGAGACTGGCCCCGCAATTTCAGTCTGGATCCCACAGGCCGATGGCTGCTCGTCGCCAATCAACGCTCCGGCTCGGTCGTCGTGTTCGCGCGCGATGACGAAGATGGACGCCTGGAGACTACGTCGGAACAGATCAGGTTGTCGCGCCCGGCCTGCCTCCGTTTCCATGCTAAGCATTAAGGGAGAATCATGAGCAAAGTATTCGTCAATATTGGACTCAGCCTCGATGGCTACATGGCACCGGAAGGAATGACCATGGACAAGCCTGAGTACAAGAACTGGGGTGCCAAGTGGGGTGCGCTGATGGCCTGGATCATCAATCAGCAGTACTTCCGCGAGAACCTCAAATTCGGACCAGGGGGAGAGACCGGCCCGGTGAATGACCTGGTTCGCAGCACCACGGAGCGCATCGGTGCCAACATCATGGGCAAGCGAATGTTCGACCAGGGCGAGACCGCCTGGCCAGAGGAGGCTCCGTTTCACACACCGGTATACGTTCTTACCCATGAGAAACGCGAACCCTGGGTGCGCCCCGGCGGGACGACCTTTTACTTCATCAATGACGGGCCGGAGCGTGCTCTCGAGTTGGCTCGGGAATCCGCAGTCATTCGTGATATTCGTATCTCGGGTGGAGCGAATGTGATCCAGCAGTACCTGAACCGTGGTCTCGTCGACGAGCTGGAGATCGCCCTGGCACCCGTGTTGTTTGGCGGCGGGCGACGACTCTTCGAGAACTTGCACGAGCCAGGACCGCAGTTCCGCATTGACAGCGTTCTCGATGGCCCCGCTGCTACACACTTGCGCTATGTGCGTGCCTAGCGGCGGCCTGACGGCAAAGGATTAGAGACCATCCTGTCTATTGCGGACTCAGTGCCATAGTATTGGCGATGTCCGAACAGATAGACCGACTCCGCTCCGCTCTTGCGGACCGTTATGCCATCGAGCGTGAGTTGGGTTCGGGAGGAATGGCGACGGTCTATCTCGCGCAAGATCTGAAGCACGACAGGAAGGTGGCGGTGAAGGTTTTGCGACCGGAACTCGCCTCCGCCCTCGGCCCCGATCGCTTCCCTCGCGAAATCAGGATTCTCGCGCGTCTTCAGCATCCGCACATCCTTCCGCTGCTCGACTCGGGCGAGGCTGAGGGATTTCTCTTCTATACGATGCCGTTCGTGGACGGGGAGAGTCTCCGGGAACGAGTGGATCGCGGAGGTGCACTTCCGGTCCCGGAAGCGGTACGCATCCTTCGCGAAGTTGCGGATGCACTCGCCGCCGCGCACGCTGCCGGCGTGCTGCACCGCGATATCAAGCCTGGCAATGTCATGCTTTCCGGCCGACACGCACTCGTCATGGATTTCGGCGTTGCGAAGGCCGTGTCTGACGCAGGTGGGGAAAATCTGACGACTGTCGGCGTCGCTGTCGGAACTCCAACCTACATGTCACCGGAGCAGGCCACTGCTTCGGAAGATATCGACGCCCGATCCGACATTTACGCACTCGGGCTCATGGCGTATGAAATTCTGACTGGAAAGCCACCGTTTCAGGGCAGGACCGCACAGGCGACATTGTCAGCGCAGGTGCTCGAAATCCCAAAGCCGATTACGGAAGTGCGCACAACCGTGTCCGATGCTCTTGGCGATTTCGTGATGCGATGCCTCGAGAAATCTCCCGATGATCGTTGGCAGACCACTGAAGAGCTCGTGAATCTGCTCGAGTCACTCGGTACACCAAGCGGTGGAATCACGCCGACGCAGACCCGACCCATAAAAGCCGTCAGCGCTGTGCCGCCGACAGCTCCCGCCATCAGCACGCGGCGAATGTTGATCGGAGCTGCCGTCGTGCTGGTTTCGATGACAGGTGCGTTCGGCGCATGGAAGACGCTCGGCGGAAACGGCAGGAATACCGGTGGCGGCCTGGGGGCGATCACGCGCGTGGCGGTGATGCCGCTGCGTGACATCTCCGGTGCGGATGCCCTGTTCGCCGAGAGCATGCAGGACGCTCTCATAACTGGCATCGCGGGTATGGACCTCGCCGGTGTGGTGCCTCGTTCCGAGCTATCGGAAAAAGGACAGAGCCGCCGGATTCGCGATGTCGCGAGTGAGTTCTCGGTCGATGCGATAATGGAAGGAACGCTTTTCCGAGCCGGTGAGGTGATGCGAATCAATCTTCAGCTCGTGGAGCCACAATCAGTACGGCATTACTGGAGTGGCAGCTTCGAGCTGAACGTGAAGAATGTCCTGGCAGCGCAGGACTCGCTTGTAAGGACCATAAACACGCAGCTGCGCGGAGTGCTCGACGGTAGTGTCCGCAAGAAGTCCGCTACGAACCCTGGAACAAAATCATGAGTCGACGCATCATCGCTACGCTTGCCGGAGTTGCAGTTCTCGCGTGCGCGCGAACGGATTCACCCTCCGCAGCCGCTAGAAAGACGATCGTGGAAAGTCCTGGCCTTGATGGTCTTGACGTTGCCACCGACGGCCGTATTGCATTCGGGCAGTATGTCGGGGGAAAGTCAGCGATTTTTGTATCGGACGGCGAGGGCCGACACGTGCGGCGCGTGAGTTTCGGGATCTGGGACTTCGAGCCGGTCTGGTCAGCAGACGGCAAATGGATTGCTTTCACCCGTGACGCCGGAGGGCACTCCGACGCGGTGATCATTCCCTCCGACAGCGGGCCCGAGCGGCTTGTTGGAGGTACGCCGGCCGATGAAGCCTCGACGGCGTGGCTGCCGGATGGAAGCGGAATGCTTTTCTCTCGCGGCACTGCGCGAGGATCCGAGACGTGGGTCTACAAACTTGCGGATGGGACGAGCGCGAAACTGTTCGAAGTTGATGGAAGCACCAGCAGCTTTCCATCACCCGACGGCAAGTTCATCGTCTATACGCTGCGACAAGGCGGCAAGACGACGATCTGGCTCTGGGATGCCGTGAAGAAGACGCACCGCCAGCTCACGACCGAAGGCTTTGAGGAAATGTCTTTCGGCAGTGTATCCCCTGACAGCCGCTCGGTGCTCTATCAATCCGTCCGCACCGGCACTTACGATATCTGGCGGATAGATATTGCAAGCGGCAAGCTGGAACAGCTGACGAAGGATGTCGGCAATGATGGGGGAGCCCGCTGGTCACCGGATGGAAAGCGGATTGCCTTCCGCTCGAATCGAGGAGGGCAGCCCGACCTGTGGATAATGACGACGGGCGAAAGCGACGTTCAGCGGCTGACCGACGACGCGATCGCGGAGGATCCGCCTGTGTTTACGCCCGATGGGCGCGGCGTTCTCTCAAACGTCCTACGTGGGCAACCGCACTTGTACTCGTTACCAGTTGCGGGCGGTTCGCCGGTAGCGCTGACATCAGGCGATTGGGCAGTGATCGACGCCGAGGTTTCGCGAGATGGAACGCAGGTCGTGTATGTCGGCACCAGGAATGGTGACCAAGACATCTGGACTGTACCAGTACGCGGTGGTGAGAGTGTGCTCGTAAGCGGCGGGCCTGGTTTCGACACTCAACCATCCTGGTCACCCGACGGCAGGCAGATCGCATTCGCTTCGAGTCGCGCCGGTAACCCCGACATCTGGATTGCGCCGGCTGCTGGCGGAACGGCGACTCGTCTCACCGATTGGCCCACGGGAGAGAGTCGGCCGCGATGGTCGCCGGACGGCAGCACGATTGCGTTCTTGTCGAATCGTGAGACCTCAGGGGCCGATATCTGGACCATACCTGCCGCCGGAGGGCAAGCGACCCGGCTCACGACGCTGGGATTGATTGGTCCGCAGTTCTACTGGAGCCCCGACTCGAAGGCGATCGTCTTTCAGGCGCAGGTGGCGACGTCTGGTGGCGTGGCAGTGTTTACCATCCCTGCAAGTGGTGGCGCGCCGAAACAGGTTGCGCCGGCGACGAGCTTCAGGCCCAGGTGGTCGCCCGATGGACGCTCGATCAACCTCAGCACTTGTGCTGACGGATACTGCGTGAGGGAAATCTGGTCAGCGGATGGAACGTTCCTTCGCAGGCTGAACGACAAGTCGAACGTGTATGAGGTGGACGGTGTGTGGTCGGCAGATGGCTCGCAGGTTTTGGTCTCGTGGCAGGATCTTGTCGGCGACGGAGGCTATAGGGTAGACATTCGCTCGGCGGCGGATGGGAAGGCGCGGCTGCTGGCCGGTCCTGCGGGTTATACAATGCTGCCCGCGGGCTTTGGCGACGGGGGGCGTGCTGTGATTGCGGGCGGCATTCGTAACGGAAACGCTCTTCAGTGGATCGAGGTTCCAGCGCCGATCAAGTCTCCCTGACAGGCATCATCTGTCAGCGTACGTTATTCAGCGGTAGTGGTCGGTGCATATCTGCTGTGGCTGTCGCGTCGCATCCCCGATGCAAATCTTCGCCTGGCGTAGACTTCTCCGAACCGATTCAAGCAGGAGGTGTGCTACTCGGCCGCTCAGGGTCTGCAAGACGGCTTGCGATGCCAGCGACTGCGGCACAACTTCGGCGTGACCCACGGCGAGTGGACCCATCCAGGAGGAGACTATGTGCCAGATAGTCCGCCGAGCGGCGCGACGCGCCGCGATTATTTCGTGTCTCGTGATGGCTGTTCCGGCCGCCGCGCAGATCGCCCCGCAGCGTGCGCTTGGCGACAGCAAGCGGGCCGACCTTGGCGCTCTCGCGGTCGAATACTTCGAATTCGGTACTCCGCTCGGTCCGCCGGTGGTTTTCCTGCAGGATTTCCACGACTACTTTCGCGCGAGCGAAGCGCCGCAGTGGCGGAGGTTTCTCAGCCGCTTTGGCGATCGGTATCGCGTCCTCGCTCCGGTGCGCAGAGGCTTCGGCGCCTCTGACGACACGCACTGGGGATTTGACGTCGCCACACAGGGCGACGACATCATACGGTTCCTGGATGCACTCGGGATCAGCAAGGCAGTACTGGTCGGGCGCGTGCCCGCCACGCAGGAAATGACGTGGCTGGCGGAGCACCACCCTGATCGCCTTGCAGGACTCGTCTTCATCGAGCGCCCGATGCTGATCGACGTGCGTGATGCAGAGATCCGCGAGTTCAACCAGACATTCTGGCGCGGCGCCTGCGACCTCGGGGACCGCGCAGTGGATATTACCGGCCCGCGTGCCGGCTGGACGCCGCACTTTCTCACCGACACAACGCGGCGAGTCTCGGTCCCGTCGGCGCTGCTGACTTTTCCGCCAATGGCCAGCATGGATATGATGGTGCGCATGACCCAAATGGTGCCGATGATCGCTCGTCAGTCGTCGTGCGCTCCGGGAGTGCAGGACTACTTCAAGGCGCTTGCGAGCGACTCGGTACGGCTGGCGCGACTCAAGTCAAAGATGGCCGCGGGTGATCGTACCGCCGCGATCGCGGAGGGGATGGCGCGTGCCTTCGGTCCGAATCTCCAGACGATCACGTACGCGTTCGCCCCCGGGGCTGCGCAAGAGATGCCCGAACCGTGGTACCAGCACACCCGAGCGTTCGTCGACGAACTCTTAACGAAGGGAACATGGCGGTAGTGCTCGGTCACGAGGTCGCTCGAAGGCGGAGGTCATCAGCCTGATCTGCCTTCTCTCACCGCACCTACCAATACGAATGCCATGACGCAGGGCGAAGTATTGCTATTGCGCCACGCGTGTCGCGTGCCGCCTGGAAACTGTACGATACGAAAGCGCGTACCCCCGGGGCCCGGTACGAACGATTTCATAGTTGTTGTGAGATCGACAGGAGCGACCGGCAGCGTGGGGGTCGTTTCGGTCGCCCACACCTCTACCAGTGCCAACCCCGGAAGTGTTTCGGTGGTGACAACGCGCGGCGACACACCGTTTTCTACGATGACTGCCTTACCGGCTTGGTTTTTCCCTGTTACAACACGGCGCAACTTGGTGATCGACTCGCTTTGTGCCAGCGAGATGCCGAACGGACGCGCGCATGCGGTGAGCGATGCCAATACACCCAGGCCTAAAAAACTTCGACGTGTTCGTGTTTGCGTTTGCATCTGACGCTGCATGACGGAGTCCTCAAAACTGCTCGGCTGAGTATCACGGGATAGGTAGTACAATCGCGCAGCGGGAAGTATGTGGCATTACGAAGCTTGCTGCTGAGGCCAGGCTATTGAAGCGGCGGTCAGGCGGCCGCATCTTTTGGTATCCAGTGTTCTGTTTAAATCAATGAGCCACCGCTCTCGAAACACTTCTATCCTTTTCGCGGCCGCCCTGATCATCAGCGGATGCACGAAGGCGCCGTCGACACAGGCAGGCGCCACTGAGCGCGAAGATCTGGTGGGTGCGTGGCGCTCAAAGATCACCTTTCAAAGTGGCGCGTTGACCGGGATGAAGGATCTCGAGTTCCTGTATTCATACAACGCCGGCGGTACTATGACGGAATCATCGAACTACGACGAGGCTGCCAATTCATCTCCGCCAGCATACGGGATATGGAAGCGGATCGATCCGCAAACCTTCGAGACGAAGTACGTGTTCTACACGACTAAGGCGCCAAGTCCGGCCGATAGTGTGCTGAACCGCAGTGATTGGTGGCCGGCCGGACACGGAGTTCTCACCGAAACCATTACGCTCTCAAGCGATGGCGGTACGTATGCGTCGTCAATCAAGCTGGAGACGTTCGACAGCGCCGGCGCACCGATTGCGGGCGGCGGCACAGGCACAGGGGCGGGAACGCGAATCGTGTTCTAAGCCTCTTAAGCAGGAACGTAGGTCAACCTGATCACATCCTCATCAATGCGATCATGAGCCATAAGGCGTAGCGGCGGCCGAGGGCCGGCGAAATATGGTTTCCCGTGACCAAGCACAACGGGGTGCAGGTAGATACGATACTCGTCGATCAGGCCAAGTTCGGTGAGGCTTTGCGCGAGGTTCGGGCCGGCAACTTCTATCTCCCCGTCGCGCTCGGCCTTCAGCTCGCGGATCGCGCCCTCGAGATCGTCACCAACCAGCGTGGCGCTGGGGCCAACCGACTTCAACGAGCGCGAGACGACCCATTTCGGTTGATTCCGCCATGCCGCCGCGAATGCGTGTTCCTCTGCATTCCATTCAGGCTGATCGTCGTCCCAATAACGCATGATCTCATACATCTGGCGACCGTACACACTGCCGGCTTGCGCCTGAGCCTCCTCGATGAAGTGGCGGAAGAGCGCGGGGCCTGGCCCAAACGCCGTATGATCGACGTAGCCATCGAGGGACTGATTCATTCCAAACACGAGCTTTGCCATGACCACCTCCCTTGTTTTGTCGCAACGAACCCGCGCGTTCTGATTTCGTTATGCAATCTGTTGCAAACTACCGTATGTTCGCGCGATGACTTTCCTGGCTCGCCTCACCACCTCCCTCGCCAACCGCTAGCGTCGGCGCAACTTCACCGTGTACCAAACCCTGATTGAGGAGCTAACGAATGCTGCGAATCATTGGAATCGTTTTGATTGTCGGCGGGGTGATCGGCCTGGCTTTTGGTGGCATCACATATGGCAAACGTCGCGACACTGTCCAGGTGGGTCCGCTCAGCGCAAGTGTGACGCAGCGCGATACACTGCCGATCACTCCAGTGGGTGCGGGCATTGCCGTGGTCGCCGGCATTGCCTTACTTGTGGCAGGTAGCCGGCGAAAAACCTGACACCGGAAGTTCGACCTCTCGCAATCGTCAACGCACTGACTGGCATTGCGTCAGTGTTGTATTTGCATCCGCTACTCACTGTTTGTCTCATTAACACTCCGAAAAGGATCTGCAATGCGTAATTCCGCCAGTGCTCCAACGACGGCAGTCTGGATGATCTCGCTTGTCCTGTTCGTAATTGCGCTTGTCGCGCACTTCGGACTCGCCAGAGTTCCTCAGCCATTTGCGACATGGTCGTGGATTCTTGGGTTTGGTCTATTGCTGGTTGCGTGCCGGGTGAAAGGTCTCTAACACCACAATGAGCGTCGGCCCGCACAAAGTGACGAGGAGGATCTGCGTGTGAATGAGGATCGCCGAGCTTTCCTGTCCGACTCTGCTGTCCTTTGTGCCGCAGCGTTGGCCGGCAATGCGCTCTGGCACGTCACGCCGGCTCTCGCAGACAGCAGTTCGAAACGCGAACTGGCAACGATGAGCATCATTGAACTTTCACATCTTCTTGCCATTCGACAGATCACGAGCCGCCAGCTCGTGGAACAGGCACTCGCCGCTATCGAAGATCCGCAAGGAGAAGGCTCGCGTGCGTTTCTCCTTGTCAATCAGAGCGAAGCGCTTGCTGACGCTGACCGCGTGGACGCAGAAAGGCGCAGCGGCGCGAAGCTGCACCCGCTGGCTGGGATCCCGATTTCGCTGAAGGATGTTTTCGACCAGGCTGGTGTGGCCACGCTGGGTGCGTCGAAAGTGCTGGTTGGCACGCCAGTGGCGACACATGACTCGACCGTTGTAAAGCGATTGAGAGATGCGGGCGCCGTGATCATCGGCCGAACCAACCTTACCGAATTCGCGTACTCCTGCCTCGGCATCAATCCTCACTACGGCACACCCCGGAATGTCTTCGATCGAGCCGTCGGCCGAGTTCCGGGAGGATCGACTTCGGGTGGCGCGATCTCGGTCACCGATGGCATGGCAGCGGGCGCGATCGGAACCGATACTGGCGGATCGATTCGCATTCCGGCCGCCCTCAACGGTCTGGTCGGATTCAAGCCCACCGCGCGTCGAGTACCGCACGACGGTATGCTGCCACTGTCGTTCACGCTCGATTCTGCCGGTCCGATCGCCAAAACTGTCGCTGACTGCGCTTTGCTGGATCAGGTGCTGAGCGCCGAAACCGGCGGAGTCCCAGCGGCAGCCAGTCTCCGCGGCTTGCGTTTCGCAGCGCCCCAAACGGTGTTCCAGGATGACCTGTCACCAGCCGTAGCCAGCGCATTCACCGCGTCGCTACGTCGCTTGTCAGTCGCCGGAGCGACGATCGTCGAGCTGCCAATGGCTGAGTTCGCGCAAGCGGCTGTCGCGAACCCGCGGGGTGCAATCACTAGCACTGAGGCTTATTCGTGGCACCGCCGACTGATGAAGGACGGAACCGATCGATACGACCCGCGAGTGATCAGCCGCATTCGGGCTGGCGAGATGGTGACCGCTGCGAACTACATCGAGCTGTTGCAATCACGCGAGCGATTCATCCGCGCGATCAACGCCGCTGCCAGCGGTTACGACGCCATGCTGATGCCGGCCACGGCCGACACCGCCCCGACGATCGCCGAGGCGACAACGGACGACGAGGCATATTTGCGCTTCAATAGTCGCATGTGTCGTAACACGTCAATCGTCAACCTGTTCGACGGCTGCGCACTCTCGGTTCCCTGTCATGATCCCGGGAACGCGCCGGTTGGTTTGATGATCGCCGGCACGCAGAACTCCGATCGCAGGATTCTGTCTATTGGTCTCGCCGTGGAGAAAGTAGTTTTCAGGCAGCGCAGCTAAGGCAGCGGTCGAGGCGAGGAAGCACTACGGGAAATCGGGCTCCGGATTGCGCGGGCTTCGCTCACAATCGTATATGAGTCCCTCAGCCGCGAGATATCATGAC
>JAYUWU010000269.1:0-6859 GCA_043753365.1 Gemmatimonadaceae bacterium
TTTTCCGCGGCCATGAATCTCGTCCTTGATCTCGAAGCATGGACCAATGCAACAACTATCGGCGAGCCAACCGGCAATGCGACGGTCTTTTACGGCGACCACGCACCGGTTCGCCTTCCAGTGAGCGGCATCACTGTCAACGTGTCGACGCTTCCTTGGTATCCCGACGATCCGCGTGATACACGTCAGTTCATCGCGCCGAGGGTCTACACGCCGATGACGGCTGCCCAGTATCGCGCGGGAATCGACCCGGCGATGACCGCCATACTGGCTCGAGGCACGGGCCCGGCACTTGGCGCTCAACTCGAACCACTCGTGCTCGCCGGTGATACGCTCGCCGCGGCGCAATTGATCGCTGCCGAGTCAGCGAAGCCTGAAAATCGCTTCGCGACGCCCGAGGCCGAAGTAAACACCCTTGGATACCGGCTCCTCAATTCGAATCAGCGGAATGCCGCGCTGATTGTGTTCAGGCTCAACACCCGCGCCTTCCCTCAGTCAGGCAACACATGGGACAGCCTCGGCGAAGTTCTCGTTGCAGACGGCCAGCGTGATGCGGGAATCGCCGCTTACAGGAAAGCGCTCGAGGTTTCGCCCGGATTACCGTCAGCCATCAGCGCAATCGAACGGCTTCACTGACCCGGGCGATCGCGATACGTAACAAGCGTGCCTGACGCCCCGAAGAAGGTGAGGGTGGAATCCTCGATGGCGTAAGTGACGACTTTCGGAAGAGTCGAGAGGTACGCCTGTTCCAGATCCATTCCCTGCGCGCAGGCTATCTTCGTAGATGCGGAGGGCCCGAAAGTGATGCTGTCGCGGCGGACGGTATAAGAGCCGGTGTATCTGTTGCATCCTGCAAACCCAGCCGCGACTGCATCCGGCGACACATCGATTCGAAGGGTCACAGGACGGCCGCCCGCACCGATAGGATTGGCGCGATCGCCAAGCGACACCAGCACCCAGTCAGTGGCGATCAGCGTAGTGCCCGGGTCGGGGATAGATATCTTCGCGATCGGTTCGGCAGACGATGGCGCAATTGTGCCTGGAGCTACCTGCCCCGCAGGAGTCGGAACATGCATGGAGTCTACGGCCGACGCGCTCGACGGCAGCTCAGACTGACGCGGCGAAGGACTGCATGCGGTGGTGGACACCGCCAGAGTCAGCAAAAAGTTCCGATGAAGGCTCATGTTCGCTCGCGGTGTCGTCGATTTGAACTCATGTTGCGGCTTCTGTCTCTGGCTCGCCCGCATCTCGTACAAGGCAGTACGTGAAGTAGTCGGTTCCGAGCGGCTTACCGCCAACGAGCCTGATCTGCGATGCAGCCTGCCCGCGGTGATAGGTCGAGTGATTCACCACATGTACCATGGTATCGCGGAGCGGCTGGACGGCCTCGATTCCATTTCTCGTCCTGATCGCGACGAGCTCGGCCAGGTCTTCCTGTGCAAGATCGTTGACGAACGCAAACTGACGTCGCCAGAATGACTGCCAGATCGAGCGAAGCGAGCCGGCGTCAACGCATCCACTGTATTCGGGCGGGTCTCCCAGTGAATGACCCTCCCACCGTGAGAGCCACACGACTTCCACCGCGAGGAGATGTTCCGCGGTTGCCCTTAGCGATGGGAAACTGCCGCCGGTCTCGCGGTTGTACCTCGCCGCGCCAACTTCTTCGGCAGACTCGAGGATTCGCTGGTGCGCCCAGCGGTTGTACTCGTAAAGATCCATCAACTCGGCAATCGTCATGATTTCGTTACGGGCTGGCTGTAAAATCTTCTATTCCAAGCGGAAATCTAGCCGAGATGGCCGTTGCACGATTGAGGTGTTCATCATAGGGTAGTTGCAATGCCACAAACGCAGCTCGCCGACTATTACGAAATTCTTCAGGTGTCGCCGCGCGCCGATCGGGAGACGATCGAGCGGGTGTTCAGGCATCTCGCCAATCGCTATCACCCTGATAACCGTGACAGCGGGGATTCTGACAAGTTCTCGCAGCTGGTGGAAGCTCATACAGTCCTGTCAGACCCCGAGCAGCGCGCAACGTACGATGTGAGTTACGAGCGCGTGCGCGAAGCTCGATGGAAACTTTTCGACCAGGGGACTGCATCGAGCGAGATCATCTCCGATAATCGCATCCGGCTCGCGATCCTCTCATTGCTGTACGTCGCGCGGCGCAACAGCGTGACAGAGCCGGGAGTTGGCGTGATGGAGCTCGAGCGCGTCCTCTCGGTTCCTGATGGAGTCATTCAGTTCCAGACCTGGTACCTTCGCGAAAATGGCTGGATCGAACGGCTATCGACTGGCATGTGGGCCATCACTGCGCCCGGCGTCGATAAGCTGTTCGAGCTTGGAGGGCCAGGAAAGTCGGGGCCGTACCTCCTTCAGGAAGGGAAAGCTCAAGCGTAGCTGTACCAGCCAACGTCAGAACTAGGAGGGGGAAGCTTCCGCGGGTAGCGCTTCGGTCTTCTCGAGCGGTGCATCGTCGCTCATCAGCTTCGCAATCCACATCGATTCACCGAAGCTCTCGAAGAAGAATTTGACCCCGATCGACAATGGCACCGCGACGAGGGCGCCCATCGGTCCGAGCAGCCATCCCCAAAAGAGCAGCGAGACCACCACCACAAGAGGCGACAAATCCACGCTCGCGCCGACGAAGCGCGGCTTCACAACATTGTCGATAATGAAGTTGATGAATGTGTACGCGACGACTACTACAACAGCCCGGGTAAAACCGTACTCGATCAGCGCCATCATGGCAGGCGGAACGAGCGCGATCATGAAGCCGATGTTCGGCACGAAGCTGAGGAGGAACGACAGGACTCCCCACAGAATTGCAAAGTCCACCCCAACCATCAGCAAAACGATCGTATTGATCACCGCCGCGATGAGTCCGAAGATCGCGTTGATCCCGACGTAGCTCCGTATGCTCTCACCGAATCGCGTCAGCCGCTCGACAGCCTCAGAGTTCGTGCCGAGTGCAGCGCGAAGCTTGTGCGGGAACCGCATCGCCTCGAGCATCATGAACGCCATCAGCAGAACGAGCAGGAGAATGTTGCCGGCAGCCTGCGTCAGCCGGCGGATCGTCGTCAACCCGTACCCGATGATCGCGCTCGGCTGAACAACATCGCTCGAGAAAATTCCGGATGTCTCGAACGGCAGGTCTGACAGTTTCAGCCTGATGAGCTGCTGCAGCGCTTCGATTCGCGGCTGATAACCCGGAAGTTTTCCCTGGAGCTGAATCAGAGACGCCCACACCAGCCCGACAAAGAGTGCCATCCCGAGAATTCCGAGAACAATTCCGGTCAGCGCGGCAACGCTCGGACGCCATCCGCGCTTGCGCAGCCACTCCGACCCCGGACTCCACGCGAGCGTGATCATCAATGCGATGAAGACGGGGCCGAGTATCGGCGCGGCGACGCGCATTCCGGCGAGAATCGCGACCGCGCTCGCCAACGCGAGCAGCAGCCGCGTCAGTGGAGTGATCGATCCCCGTATCGTTTCGTTCACTTTGTTTTCCTCACACCTTCTGGGCGCCCGTACATACTCATCCGCAAGTGATAACAAGCGGCAATCTATCAGTCCCACCACCCCTGTAGAAACCATGCCCCGCTGCCTGCCTCGCGGTAAATCCACACCAGCGTCCCATTTTCGGTGACGCAGCGGAAGTATTCCCGGGCAAACGGCTTCTCCCACTGTTCGCCGGAGACGCGATCGGGACCGGCGGCAGTCTCGATGAGGATCCACGCATCGTTGTCGCGGTATCTCACCGGGAGATCGTGGTCGCGCCGCCGCACTGTCTTCACGATGATCCGATGCGGCTCGGCAAAAAGCTGGAGAGTGAGCTGAGGATCAGCGCGTGTCTCCTTGACCATGTGCGCGCGCGCCGCGTGAGCCGGCTCCTGTATCTGCCAGGTAGTTCGTTTCTCGAGTAGAGGATGAGAGTTGTTCGAAGGAACGACAATCACCGCGCCCTGATCGTCGAGAAGCTGCGCGACAGTTTCTTCGGTTGCGCGCGCAGTCGCAAAACCGCGATCGAAAATGTCACCCTGGCGCTCCACCTCGCCGGTGACAGACTCGACCCGCAACGCAATCCCCGTCACACCATCGGCGAGCTCGATGCGATCGAGATGTGTGCGAATGAGCCGCATCCACGCTTTCCGGCTCGACGTCGATCGCGACGGCCTCACCAGATGCTCGTAAGAGGTGCGATTGGCGAGAGAAAAAACGAGCGTCATCTCGCGCGCGCAAAGCCCCTGTGACTCGAGGGCAGCCGACACGTTGTCCACGAGCCCGTTGATGACGAATACGAGGCGCTCCGGATTCCTGAGCGTATAGTCGACCCAGTCCATCGAGGCCTGCGGCCGGCTCCTCGGCATCGGCGAAAAAATCAGCCGGTTGTCATCAGCTCTCGCCAGCCGCCATAGATGCACCCCCTCGGCCCCGAAGCGAACCTCTACAGACTCCTGCTCGAGGGTCGCGAGGTCACCACATGTCTCAATCCCGACCCCATCGAAGAGGTTCATCAGCGGGGGCGAGGGCCTGAGAACGGCAATGGCGTGCGGGGAGAGGAAGCGTTTCTCATCTCCTTCGACGACAATCGTGAGCTGCTCGGAGAGATTTTCTCTTGCGGCTATTTCCGAAGCGATGGGGATGAGAGATACCCCAAATGACGTATTTATGGCGCCTGCCTGCTCTAGTTCTGTTCTTATTTTCTGACATGTTGGTTCAATCTGCAGGCTTTTCCCATCCGCCCAGATCTGCCCGCGTCCTGAATCGATGGTGACTCGCGGGGCCACCCGGAGCACTGACATGGCCAGATGCTCGAGACTACTCTGGCCCCAGTTTGGGGAGTGGATGCAGATGAACATCAGGCTGAAGGGATTGCGGAAGGCGGTATTCGGACTGAGCTGATGGCGGACTGCCATCAGCTCAGTCCGTTTTCCTTTTCCGCAGTACGCCGCAATCCTCTGCGATCTGGCAGTCCCCCCTCCAGGGATGACCTGACGTCATGCTGGATGATCGGCACGCGGAACTCGGTCTTGCGGTTCCAGCCGAGTGACTGGGCGCGGACAGATACGCTTGCCGAGTTTGCTTCAGCGGGGTCGCCGAATGGGGAGCGTTGCCACACGTAGCTGTGCGGCATGATCCGGGAAACAACCCGCACGCTTGCCATCGAGGTGTGTGTGGTCAGCGCGACGAACGCTGCCCCGCCCTCGCGCGCGGATCGGGACAGCCTCACCATCTCTGTTCCCGCTGGCTCGGAGCCCGTCAGCACTATCAAAGCGAATCCCCCGCACCGCATCAGCTCCTCGGCAGCACGCAATGAATTGCGCCGGTTGGCGGGACGGACGAGGACCGGGCCTTCGTCCCAGAACTGGCCGGTGATCGTGCCCAGCCCGTCGATCCATGCTGAGCGCTCGCCGGTGGATGCGACGGAGAGACATGCCGCTCGAAGAATCGCCGTTGCGCCACCCTGGGGCATCCAGACAGTCAGGCGTCCGCGTGGCAGGCCGCCGTTTGGAAGGATTCCATCGAGCAGCTGGATTCCTGTCGCGACTGGGTCTGCCGTGCGATGCGTGACTGGCGTCGCATCGGGGAATCGCTGCTCGAGAAGCGACCTGAGATCGGGTAAAGCGGAGGAGGCAGACATTGGGGCCTCCCTTCAGTGTATCCCGAACAAACCCCGAACACAAGGGCGGACTCTCGGCCGTTATTGACTCGATTCTCTGGGCCGGGCTTTGCACAATGGAAGCGGTCTACTTCATCTTCAGATCTCACGGAGCCACCGCATGATTCGCCCGCTTCTCCTCGTCTTCACGCTGACGATCGCCGGGTGCACGACTAGCGACGTTCCGCCGGCCGCTGACACCGGGATGTCGCAGGCGATCGACACTCCCGCAACGGTTGCCGACTCAGCGCCACCTGCCGCACCTGATACGTCGATTCCGATTGCAGGCTCCGGCACACCGCCGACCGAATGGACAGTGTACTCGCGGGGAATCGGACCCATCACAGCTGGCATGACAGTGGCTGAGGCGGGCGTGGCTGCGGGGAACCCGCTGGTGGTGCCTGAGAGTCCCGAGGAATGCTACTTCGCAAGAATAAAAGGCGGACCCAACGATCTGATGATGATGGTCGAGAAGGGGAAAATCTCGCGGGTCGACGTGACGAGAGCGTTGACGATCGCGACGACGGCGGGCGCGAAGATCGGCGACACTGAGGAGCGCATCAAGTCACTGTACCCCAATCAGGTGACTGTGCAGCCGCACAAGTACACCGACGGGCGCTACCTGGTCGTCACGCCCGTCGCTGCAGCCGACAAGGATTACAGGATCGTATTCGAGACCGACGGGCAGAAAGTGTTGCGTTACCGGTCAGGCCTCGTGCCATCTGTAGAGTATGTCGAGGGATGCGCCTGAGGCTTCGTGCTGTCGCGCTTGGCTCTTGGTTCGTCGGCGTTCTACGAGCTATTCCCGTCTGGCCGCTTCAACTGCGTGAAGCTGTTGTGCAATGAACTTTGCGACCGCTCTAACAGTGAGATCACTGTCGTTGGCTCCAAGGTGATCAATGAATTGAACTGCCGCCCGACTCGCAGCAGCAGGTATAGGCATCGGTCCTGATACGGCCTCAGCGTGATCCAGAGCACCAATGAGGACGTACCTTGGGCCGCTGAGTCCAGGTTGATCCAGGTTTCGGAACATCATGATCGTGTGCGGATCGGCATATGCGGCGAGTGTGTGAAACGTTGCGATTCGCATTTCCCGGCTGAGCCGCCTGTCGCTTGCGGTTCTTCTTACGGCGTCGAATAGGCGCTGGTCTCTGAACTGTCCGGTTGTCGTCGCCAAAAAACGCATTGCGACGGTGTCCT
>JAYUWU010000270.1:0-58862 GCA_043753365.1 Gemmatimonadaceae bacterium
TGTTCAGATACTGCAGCACCGCGGCAGGCGTGACGACACCGAAGTAATGATCGCCAGCCTCGCGCGCCTCAGCAGCGAGATGCCGATAGATCTCGAGTCCGTTGCGGCGACCGTCGATGAAGTTCAGCAGCTCGAAGCCCATCAAGCCGTGCAATCCGGCGACACCTGCTATAGTGCCGCGACCATCGAGGAACTCGCGCGGACCAGCCGCTATCACAGGGCGCAGCGCCGTCAGCTGTCGCTCCACATCGCCACCAGCCGGACGCGCAGGTGCAGCGTTCCCGGTAACCGCACGGTAATGTGACTCGAGCTCACCCAGCGACTGCGTTTCGCGCTGAACTACTGATTGGGACAACGACGTCGCCAGCGTCGCCGCACCCGCATGAATCTCGCCTATCGATGCAGCCGCTCGCCTCTCCCGCTCCGCAGCATACCTGACCTGATCGACAGCCTTGTGATACGCAGCGACGCGATCGCTGTCAGTAGATATCCATTGCAGCCCGAGTCTCAGGTTCCGCCCCATTCGCTCAGCGCCCCTTCCTGATGTCTCCGCAGCGAGCGCGGCCGCACTCGAGTTGTCGGCAGACGCCATCGCATAAGCGATCAATGCCGCGGAAACAGCGTTGCGTCCGAGTTGCGTGCGGTCGAGCGTCTCGAGATCGTCGTCAGACGAGTGAATGAACCGGTCGGGCATGTTGGTGAAGCTGACACCCGGCAGTCCGATCGGCGCTTCGAGGAAGGGGATGTGGTCGGTGTTCCCGTGAAAGAAGATCATCTCGGCGTTATAGCGCTGGCGTGTGCCGAGGTGGGAGTAATGAGGCTTGGGGTATACCTGCGCGATTCCAGCCTGGAGCTGAGAAAGTTCGAAGGTGTTGCCACGCACCATGTATTCAACCACCGCTTCGCTGACGTCGTTGAGGAAATGAAAGCGCGCAGCCGGCACGCGTGTGATGTTCTGCTTGCGCATGATGTCCTGCGACTGATCCGCGCCAACCATGTCCTGGTTCACGTTCACCCACATCTGCCGGTGGGCCTCGGGATTGTCAGCGAAGTATTGCCGCTGACTCGAGAACTCAGTGACCCACCAGAACCGAAGGTTTCGCCGTGGCCTCGGCACGCGACCCTCCGCAATCAGCCTGTTGAGGGCGCGGGCGATCTCGAGGACACTTCCGGTTCCACTCGCATCATCGTTGGCACTCTGCATTCCTTCCTGCATGTGACCGGTGAGAACCACGTCCTGAGCGAGACCTGGTTCCGATCCGCGAATGAATCCCTCGACCATCACCTGCCACGGCTGGTCGCCTTCCGATGACTTGAAGCCTGCGTCGACCAGCGCTCTCACGCGAACAGGGCTGGTCGCTGCGGCGAGGCGGTTGCGCAGCTCTACTCCCTGCCGGAGCGACAATACGAATGCGAACGTCGGCTCCTTGCCGTCGATCTGAGCTGAAGGGACAGAAAGCCAACGGATCTGATCTGGCATGTTGAAGCCTGAGCCATCGATTCCGTTCCCTTCGTAGAAGGGGCTGGGGTAATGGACAATCCCAAGGGCGCTGCGTCCGATGACGACCTGCTGCATCGCTGTCGCAATTGATGCGTAAGTGAGGACGATCTTCCCCGCGACATCCTTCCCCTGGAGCTCGGCCGCAGTTGCACCCCCGATGTCGATGAGCTCTGCCGTCACGTCAGCCGCGCGGCTGAGATCAGCGAGATGCAGCGGTGTCTGGATCGTACTCGCGATACGCTGCGGGCGATCGCCGGTGATCCAGAGGTCTGCGAACTTTGCATTCCAGGGTCTTGTGGTTCCGTAGGCCTGCTTGATGAGCTTCACGTCTGTAAGCCCGTACTCGCGAGCTTTCTCCTCATAGTATTGCGCGACTTTCCACAGGCCGTCGGAACCACCGCGCGGGCGGTGGAACTGCGAGTTATGCCGGACGTGCACATATGCTGCGTCGCCAGAGATTTCCTCGGAGATCAGCCTGACCTGAGGATCGGGAAGCACGCTCAGCTGCTGCGCTGCAAGCTGCAGGGGAAACGCAGAGATCAGCAAAAGTGCAGTCGAAGTGGTTCGCATCATGTTGGTAATGAGTGAAAGCGGGAGATCGTTGACAAACAGAGATTGCGCAGGCCGTGCGCAGGCTGCAAGCTTTTTCGATAATGAAACGAGTCATGCTCCTGTGGGTGGTGACGTCGGCAATCGCCTCGTGTACGACAGCTCCGCGAATTCCGGATGCTGCTCCATCGCGCGGCGCACGTGAGCCCGATGTGGTATTCGTGCCGACCCCGCATGGCGTTGTCGCGGAGATGCTCGAAGTAGCGCGTGTCGGACCGGGCGACGTGCTGTTCGACCTCGGCTCTGGCGATGGGCGAATTGTAATCGCTGCCGCTCGTCGTTTCGGGATTCGTGCAACAGGTATTGACATCGATCCCCAGCGAATCGCAGAGAGCAAGCGGAACGCTGATACTGCCGGCGTTTCACACCTCGTTGACTTCATGGAGGCCGATCTTTTCGCGACAGACCTCCGGAGCGCGAGCGTCGTGACGCTCTACCTCCTTCCCGAGCTGAACGTAAAACTGCGGCCAAAGTTGTTCAGCGAGCTGAGGCCGGGGTCACGCGTGGTTTCGCATTCGTTCGATATGGGAGACTGGAAGGCGGACAGCATCCTCGTAGTGAATGCGCGCATGCTTTTCTACTGGGTGATGCCGGCCGATGTGCGGGGCACATGGGCCGTGGAGACAGAATCAGCGGAAGGGAAGAAGCGTTACGATCTCGAGCTGGAGCAGCAGTATCAGCGAGTCACCCGGGCTGAGCCTTCGGCGGTTGTCGGTGACGTGAAGTTGCGCGGTGACACTGTGAAGTTCTCCATTCGAGACGACGGTGTCGTCAGGGATCTCGTCGGACGCGTGACGGGTCACACGATGGAGGGAACACTTTTGACGCGTGATGGGCGCGCGGGAACCTGGCGCGCCCGCCGCAGTCGGGCCTCCGGCGGTTGAACTCTCCGCCGGTCAGCGCGAGCGAGCGTAATTGATGATTGGCAGCAGCCGGGTTCCGCGTGATTTGTTTCAAGAAAGCTCAGGCAGTCGTCACGTCATTTATATAAGTGGAACGTAGCGCTGCTCGTTTTGAATTCCGCTGCCTCGCGGTCCCAGTCAGCGAGAAGGGCGTCGAGGGTTCCCGCTTCGATCGCGGCCCTCACCTTGTCAGATCCCGTGAGGCGCTCGAGGTATTCAGAAAAGGCAAAATCTTTGGGATGTTGTCTGCGAATCTCATCGATGAGCAACAGTGTTGTCCGGACCGGACGATATGACTGTCTGTCAGTGATCACGTAGCGGATGCCGGGAATGGTGAGACCTGGGTGCTTTCGCGCAGTCGCCTCCACAGGCATCGTGATCGCCTCGAACGTGATGCCTGGCAGCTTGCGCTCGTTCATCACCCGCGCGACTTCGGGGGCATTGAGCCATGGTGCACCGACCTGCTCGAACGGCCTGTCGGTTCCTCTACCCTCAGATAGGTTCGTCGCCTCGAAATACACGGAACCTGGGTAGTCATTCAACGCGGCCAGGGAACGGAGGTTGGGCGATGGATTCGTCCACGGCAGTCCTGTTTCGTCAAACCATTGTGACCGCTTCCAGTTCGTTGCCTGAATCACGATCAGCTCGGCCCCGATTCCGTACTTCTCGTTGAAGAGCTTCGCAAGCTCGCCCACCGTCAGCCCGTGTCGTGCCGGGATCGGGTACATCCCTACAAATGACTTGAACGCGGAATCGAGCAACGCCCCCTCGACTATTTCACCACCAATCGGATTTGGCCGGTCGAGCACCACGAACGGGATGCCTTTCTGTTTCGCGGCCTGCATCGACAGAGCCATCGTCGACACGTATGTCCACGTTCGGCCACCAACTTCCTGCAGATCGTACAGGAGGAAATCGACGTCCTTCAGCATTTCTGCGGACGGGGCATTGTCCTCCTCCATATAGAGGGAGTACACAGGCACGCCAGTTTTTGCATCCACTTCGTCGGAGATCTTTTCGCCTGCCGCGACCGTACCCCGTATGCCGTGCTCAGGAGCGAGCAGGGCAACGAGCTTCAGGTCCTTATGCTGGGCGATAAGGTCGATGTCGGGAGTCTTCGAGCGGTCTACCGCGCTCTGGTTGGTGATGAAGCCTACACGCTTCCCTTTCAGTGCCGCCGGGATATCAGCGACGAACACTTCGATTCCTGGCTGAACAACCGGATTTGCCGCAGGTGGGGCAGGGGCCTGCGTGCAGGCAGCGACAATCACGAGCGCGGGTGCAAGGACTTTCATCGACTCTCGCATGGTGTGGGGATGGGGAGGTTCGGTATCGACGCTAATTATGCATAAGCATGGCGACGGCTGCAGAGGGTAACGCTAACATGATCACGGCTGACCGGAGTACTGGACGAGGTCCCAGAGATTTCCGTACAGGTCCTCGAAGACCGCCACCGTGCCATACTCCGCGACACTGGGGTCCCTGATGAACTTGATTCCGCGCGCGTTCATGCTGTGGTAGTCGCGCCAGAAGTCGTCAGTGCTCAGGAACAGGAATACCCGTCCGCCGGTCTGGTTGCCTATCACCCGTTCCTGTTCGGGCGTCGATGCCCGTGCAAGGAGCAGCTGCGGACCTCGAGATCCGGGAGGGGCGATCAACACCCAGCGTTTGTCCTGGGCCGGTTGATACGTGTCCTCGACCAGCGTGAAGTCGAGCTTGTCAGTGAAGAACTCAATCGCTTCGTCGTAATCCCGTACGACGAGCGCCATGTGGACGATCGATTGTTTCATGGTACCTCGATGAAAGCGCTCATCGAGGTACAATACGGTGTCTCGCTACTCGGCGCTTGCCGTAACCCAGGGGTCGCTTTCCATCCACTGTTCGTTTGGTGCGAAGAGAAAAACCATCGCACCGTTTGCAAGAATCGGGAGGAGCTCACGAGCGCGTGACTGCTCGATTGCCGGGCATCCCTCACTGCGTCCGGCGCGAGTGGGCGTCACGTATGGAGCGCCATGTGCGACGACCCTTCGCGTGCGCGCGTTGTCGTTGTAGCCCTCTGACACACCTTCGAGCTTCAGCCCGATCGACTTGTAGGTTCTTCCGCCCGCCTTCCCTCTGAAGCCGTAAGTTTCCTGCGCCAGGTACAGGCCGAGCGACGTCGCATAGCTGTCAGGAACGTTGGAGAAGCGCGTAGGAATTTCATCACGCGTGCCTGCCGACCCGCGACCGTGTGCGACCATGAACGGCCCGTCGACAACCTTGAGGGACTCCATGTCGAACACATATCCGCGCGGCGAGGAGCTGGGCAGGCCGTAATCGACGAAATACAGGAACGGCTTCCTCACCTGCTCAGGATGCGCTGCCTTGTAAGCGAAGTAGCTGTTGAACGCGTCACTCAGTGCGCGCGAATGGCTTAGCGGCCTGACGACATTCTGAAACGCACCAAGTGCAGTCGCCACTTTGGACGGTGCCCTCGACGGTGTATCACTGCGCAAGGCGTCGCCAGCTGCATGCCTGCCGTCAAGAATCGAGAGGGCGGATTCGCCGATCGAATCGTAGGATTTCGCGGCGGGCAGGATATGCATGCTCGAGAAAGCGATCGCGAGCGATCCAATGAGCGCGTTCTTCAGGATGATCCGCTGAGGCATTCTTCTCCGTCGATGAACGCAGCTTCCCTGCGGAGACGACTTGACGCGGTCTCTCCGATCGGGTGCTACGAGTTGTTGGGATGATACAGAAGTTTACCTAATTTGTTCCCTTAGATAAAGCCTTGCGGTATCAGAGTTTACAGCTTTTGATCCGGCTCCAGGCAAGGCATGGAAAGGGCTGAAACGCGAAGGACGCGAAGGGGGCGCGAAGATACGCGAAGTTCAGAGCCGGGTTCCTGAAGAACGCAAGCATTTGACGGGATGGTGGGACCCCGCTTTTTCTGTCTGAAAAATCAGAAACACATTCCAGGAGCCTGCGTGAGCCCGGTAAGCTGCTGCGGGTTCCCTTCGCGTTTCTTCGCGCCCCCTTCGCGTTCTTCGCCTTTCACTTTTGTTGTCGTTGACCCCGACTGATTTACTGGGCATGCCTGTTGCCCAGTTGTACTTCCTATTCAACAAGAGCATTCAAATGGCCGAAGAACGCACAGGTTACAAGCACGACGCAAGCGACAAAAAACTCGATCAATCGGCCGAGGTCGCGAACGACGGCGGGCAGACGAGCGATACGCAGCATTCGTCAGGACCTTCTCACGACCCGGAAAAAATCAAGCGTCACGATGACACTGGAAAGGATCGGTTGTTCGAAGATCGTCAGCAGCACGACGATGCCGAGAAGAGCAGCGAAAAAACCAGGCTGGCACGAGATGTCGAGCGACATGATCATTCAGTCGATGACGATGTCGCTGACTCGGGAACGGGGCCCAGCGCTAAGCGGAAGAGCTGAGCTCGCCGGACGCTGCGCTGCGCAGATGCTTTTCGTAGCGCACGTCACCGCGGTCTGCCGATCCCACCATTTTCCAACCGCCTGCCTCATAGAAACCATGCGCGCGCGTTGGCGACTGATCGGTATTCAGCCAGATAGTTTCCCAGCCGGCTGAGAACAGCCATTCTTCAGCAACCCGCAGCAGCGTGCGACCGTATCCGCGTCCCTGAGCAATCGGGAGCACGAAGAGAGCGAATACGCAGCCCGTCGTCGCATCAGCCATGCTGAATGCGACAACGACATTTCGATCCTCGGCAACCCAGACGCGTTCTGCATCGCTGTCCAGCATCGCAGCAACGGAATCCCGGGTCACGCCACGATCTTCCAGCTGCGCAAGGTCGAGATGATTCTGAGGACGCTCGTTCGGACCGAGAAAAGTGCAGGTACATCGGTAACTGTTGCCCTGCGGACCTGAATTTCCTGGATAGGCCTGAATTCCGTCATGGGCACAATTTAAGCGGCAACGGTATTGGCCTCGAGG
Source organism: Gemmatimonadaceae bacterium (assembly GCA_043753365.1). GTDB lineage: Bacteria > Gemmatimonadota > Gemmatimonadetes > Gemmatimonadales > Gemmatimonadaceae > UBA4720. The sequence goes on from JAYUWU010000270.1 coordinate 6,965, forward strand.
CTTGCCGACTGCTGCCTGGCGGTTTGATAACGCTTCCTGCCGATTAATGCTCCAAGTGCAAGTGGCGCCGCAATGCTCCCTGCGCGCTCGACCAGCTCCCACATCGGCGCTCCAGCTACGATGAAAAGGGACTCAGTCGCGAATTTCCAGACCGCGACGAAGATCAGCAGGCCGACGAACGGACGCACAGCAATGGCAACGGCAATAGCGATCTCGAACCAGCCGACGAGCGCTGTTGTTCCGGGCTGCAATCCGATCGACGCGTAGTGCTGGTCGAGCATGCCTTTCCCGGTGAACGCGCCCAGGGCGCCATGCCCAAAAAGCAGGAGAACCGTCGACCACTTGAGCACGACCGCAACCCTTTCGAGTACCCGATCGTCGGTGAGAGGGCTCATCATCGGTTCAAAAAGATCACGGATTGAGCGAGGAAAGCCTGCAAGAATCAGCAGCGCAAATGGAACTCCGTAATTACCTGCGCGCTCCACCGTTTCGAAGAAGCTTTCCCCTGCGAGCGGCCGCAGCAATGCAGTCCACACCGCCCACACCGCCATGTACACCAGGGGAAGTCCTCGCGGTGCGAAGAGCACAGCCATGCCGGCGATAACGTCGACTGCGCCGACGATCGGCATCAGCTGCCACGCCCAGGATTCGGGGATGCCAGCGACGGCGAAATAAGGGAGCCACGCATCCTTGGTGATGAAACCGAAGGCGCCATGACCGATGAAACAAAGTGCAGCACCTACTCGAAGCGTCCAGTACGCAACGGAGGTGGCGGATATCGTGGGGGCCGCGACAATAGATGTGGAAGACGTATTGAGCATCTGGCCTTTGAAAGTGTCACGGCCACGATGTCCCGGTACTCCCGCTCGCTCAACGACCTCCGCGATCAACGGTCGCCGCGTGTTGCGGGCGGCGATCAGACGACTGGCGCCGGAGAAGCTCGACGACATCCCGCGCTTTCCGCCTGCTGATCGGCAGGCGCATTCCGTCGCTGAGCTCGATCTCCAGACCCTTTGTCTTTCCGCGCCGCACGGCACGCACGTGACTGATGTTGATGCCGGCAGAGCGATGAATTCGCACGAACTGGGATGCGCCGAGCCGCTCGAGTATCTGCGCCATCGATTCGCGCAGGACGTGTCGGCGGCCGCCAGCGTGCACTACCACGTACGCACCGTCCGCTTCGACCCAGCTGACGTCATCGACATCTACAGCTGACCCCCCGTGGCGACTTCCGAGCAGGATCCGCTCAGCACCAGGTCCGTCGAGTGAGCGCCGGATCCGGTCGAGGGCCGCGCGGAATCGCACCTGTGTCACAGGCTTGACTAGATAATCGCTCGCAGCAACATCGAAAGCACGTGCGGCAAACTCGGAGTGCGCGGTTACGAACACGACATGTTTCACCAGCGAGCGTATCGCTTCCTGCGCCTCGAACCCATCTACGTGTGGCATTCGGACATCGAGAAATACGACCTCCGGCCTCGTCTCACGCACCATTGCCGCTACCTGTCGTCCATCTGCGCACTCACCCGTCACGTCGAAGTCGGGCGCGTCGTGAAGCAGCTGACGCAGCCTCTGGCGGGCGAGCGTCTCGTCGTCGACGATGAGCACACGGTGACAACGACCGTTGCCGGTCATGCGATTGCCCGCACAGGCGCGATACGCCTCGCCGTTGCGGAACTCCGTGAGATCGGGATAACAATGCGAACGACTGCACCGCCGCCGGGACGTGGCTCGAGCGTCAGAGTAGCGCGATCACCATATGCAGTTTCCAGGCGTGCGCGCGTCGTGGCGATACCGATTCCGTGACCGTTCGACAGTCGGCCTGCAGCAGCCAGCGGATTTCCGTCGTTCTCCACGGTGATCACGACGTTGTGGGCCAGCTCTCCAGCATCGATGCGGACATTCAGTGAATCCTGCCCGGCATCGAGGCCGTGTACCACCGCGTTCTCCACGATTGGCTGGAGCAGGAAGACCGGTATCAGGCAGTCTCCCACCGATGGCGCAATATTCCATTCGTATTTCAGCCGCTCTTCAAACCGCATTGTCTGAAGCGCAAGGTATCTCTCGGCGAGAGCGATTTCCTCCTCAACAGTGATTTCCTCACGCCCGTCATCGCGTAGGGAAGCGTGCAGCAGCTCGCCAAGCTGCTCAATAGCAGCGACCGCGCGAGCGGGTTGGACGCCCGACACCAGCGCGGCGATGCCATTCAGTGTGTTGTAGAGAAAATGCGGCTGCAACTGGGCGCGAAGGGCGGCAAGCTGAGCCGATTTGAGAAGCGTCTCCAGATGCGCGGCACGCAACGTACGTCGCTGTCGCTCCCTCGCCTCGGTAATCCCCCATGCTGTCGCTAGCACTGCAGCGTACATCGATGCAACCGTCGGCATTGTGTTGTACCAGGATCGCATGAGCCGGGCGAACCAGGGGAATATGAAACGAATCTCGGGCGCGGCGACCCCCTGCGCCCACGTGTCGGCAGCAGCGTGGCTGAACGAGAGAACCAGGAACAGGGACACGTGCAGGAACACGACCCCGATCCTGAGCGGGGTGAGTGATATCCGCATGGCTATATGCAGCACGAACGGGAGCGCGAAAGCGAGAACAACCCAGCGCGGAATCGTCGAGACCAGCACTATCGACCAATCCAGTGGTTGTCCGTGGGTGACTGATATGTGTCTGGTTTCGAGCGAGCTGATTACACCAAGAGTGAGGCAGATGACCGCCACGGCAAGGCTCGCCATCCAGGATGGCGAGCCGGAATTCTGCCGTATGTCGGTGTCAGCCGCGTCGTGTGTGTTCAGCGATGGTCTCCGCCTGCCACGTTTGCAATCGTCAATGAAGCCGCCCGGCCGGGCTGAGTGTCGGACATCCTGATCGTCAGGAAAAAGTCACCAGGTTTCGCGCGCAGCCCAAGCACAGCCTCGTTCGCACTGGACGTGTGTCCAGCTGTCAGAGTGATGTTCCCCATCTGCCCGTATGCTCTTTGATATGACTCGATTCGCTCCTGCATCGTACGAGCAGGATTCGAAATAAGGTTCGTTTCGATGAATGACCGCATCCGGGCGTTGTCGCGACTGTTGAACGCCGCTATGTAGGCAAGTGCTATTCGTGCAGGAGGAGTGTCAGGAACTGCGGCGCTCCCCGTTGCCGCAGTTTGTGCCGCATATCCTGGGACCCCAGCGGCGGCCGTGCGGTTGCCCGTCGCGGCTGGCTGACTCGCCGCTGCCGGGGGTTCCTGCGATCCGCCCGCCAACATTTCCCAGTCGCTGAGGATAATGCGGCCAACGAGTTCGACGTTGCCCTTCGCATCAACGCGCACGACGGCAGCCTCGCTTTCATTCACGTCACCTGGCTTGATTCCTGGCACGTGCTGCTCGATTACGAAGTGATGCGTGACCAGGAGCCGGTTCGTGCCGGGTTCCGGAGCAGCTTTGACCAGTGCAGCCTGTTCCGCGGTTGACGGAAAGACTCTGAGAGCCATGGTCGTTCGTGTTGGCGTCCCAACGGCGTACTCGGCCGTCTCCACTGTCCTGAACATCGGACTGGAGACAATCTCGGCGAATCGTATTCCGTACCTCTTGAAGACGGCGCCCATGAGCTTTGCATCGCGCACTCCCTGGTCATTCAGGTTGCGCTGCTCAGTCCGTTTTATCGGAACGGGGTCGCGCTGCTCCTGAATCGTTCGGTCGGTTCTGCCGTGTCGGAGCAGAACGGTGTAGCCGCCGCCCTGCAGCGCGGTCATCAGTTCTTCGCCTCGCATTTCGGGCGCGGAAAGCTGCAAGCCCGGGGTCCCGACAAGCATCATGAGTGCAGCAGTGAAGTGCAGCATCGAAGCTCCTGCTCAGTGTGTCAGTGTGTCCGCCTCAGCGGACGGGTGCGGTCACACGATGCGGGCCACGAGGACTCACTACAATGGGAAAAGCACTGAACGGTCAAGCGGCGTTGCGGGCGGTAACCGCGGCGCTCTCGTTGAGCCAGCTCCGCCTCGTTGCGCCGAAACGGGCCGGTAACCGGCACCGGATTGTTCGCTTCACCGATTCAGGTCAGCCGCGGGACTCGCAGTACGTAATCAGGGTTCATCGAAGCTTGGACCATAGATCTGCGGGACCTTGGATCCCATTGGCCGAAGGTATGTCGTGATCTGTCCGCGATGGTGCACGATGTCGAAGAGGAAGCTCCACGCCATTGGGGAAGCGGGACGTTCGCTTCCGAAGAATTCGAGGTTCCCTTCCCATCGCTCGGCGGGGAGCTCCTGCCAGCGGCGGAGCATGTTCTCGCTCTGCTGATCGTATGCGGCGAGCACTTCCGCCATCGTTTCAGGCATCGGTGGTGGAGCCCACTCTGCCTTGCCGGTCTCGAGGGCCTCGATGATCATCTTCTCCTCGCAGACGATCTGCCACGCGATCTCTTTCGCGGTGCGCGAGTCGCCATCGGGCCTGTAGTCCGAAGAATCAGGAATCCGTGACAGCACCTTCCGCGTGGTCTTCGATTCGTCAGTCCAGAACTTCGTAAAGAGGGTCTTCTCCTGCATGCGATCTTCTCCCTGTGCCGTGAATGCGTATTACCTGGGGTCCAGAGTTTTGTCGATCCGTACGATTGCGTCTTCGAGATGTATGCGCGTGTTGCGATCGGAAACGCCTCGCGTAAGCGCCGCGCGCAGCTCGCCACGAAGCAGCTTAAGCTGATCGCGGATGAGCGGGCGGACGTCTGATTGCACAATCTTGAGATCGCCATTCAATGTCGGATCTGTATCGCTGCCGACGCGCAGGTCGCCCGACCGGGGCGGACTCCAGCCGGTGTTGTCGGCAACATTGAGGAGGTTGTTCGCCTGTGCGAGATACGCGCGCTGGAGATTGCGGCGGTAGGTGTTGACCGCAGTTCCCGCGCGGGCGTCGCGCCACACTGCGGCGCGCGCGTCATCGAGCATCTGCGTCGGCCTGTATGTACTCGTCCCGTGAAACGCCTCGTGTTCGATCATCCGGGAAATGCGCGCGTGATTCAACAGGCGTTGCACTGCCAGGTCCTGGTATGCCCGAATCCGCTCGACGGCACCGGCATGCTCGAGGCGCCGCAACACATTCGTGTTGAGCGCCCATGTCGGCGTCGCAAGCACTTGCTCGTCGATGAACTTCATTGCCTTGCGCTGATACGCAGGTTCAACTGCAGTGTAAACGACTCCGGGCTCCCCGTATCGCTTGTGATGAGTCCACGATCCGCCGATCGCTGATGCCGCATGCTCGGCATAGCGGTTCCACTGAGTCAGCGACTGCAGGTAATGGGTCTCGAGCTCATAGTAGTCATCGCCGTTGCGCAGCAGCCATGGCATCAGGCTGTCCACCATGACTTTCAGGTTCTTCATCCCGAGCGATGCGGCCTCTACAGGGTCAGCGCTGATCCCTTCAGTCATCCTGTAAGGATCCCACTCTTCATCCATTCCGAACTGCGCGCCCGCGTACCTGAACCAGGGCTTGTCAGCGCGGTCTGTTATCCATTTGTGCAGAGTCGCTGTCTCGGCCTCTGGCGTTTTCGCAGCGATGATCGGCCGATATCCCCAGTACACCGCCCAGCGATCCCAGACGCCCATGCGTCTTTCGGGAGGCACCCCGTCTCCCGGCTGTGCGGCGTAATTGAAACGTGTGCGTCCGACTGAAGAGCCGGAGTGTCCCATGCGCCTCACGAAGTCCGGATTCCGAATCGAGTCGACCGGGAAAACGAAATTCGCTCTCTGGTTGTGGGGAAGGCCAACCGAGTGTGCTGTCTCGTGAGATGTCACATACCGGATCGCCTCACCCATGAGATCGTCAGGAAGCCGGGAGGTGCGATACCGCTTGTCGTTCGCTGCCGTCGCCACCTGCGAGAGCAGCTGCCACCGCATGCGCTCCGCAACCGCTTCATACATGTTGGTGTGCGCCCGAAGGACTTCGCCGCTTCGCGGGTCGAGCACGTCGCCGCCCGAGTTCGCCGATCGCACTGTGCTCGGTACATACCGAAGGACAGAGTAGCGCGCATCGAGCAGCGAAAATTTCGGGTCCTGCTCCGGTGTCGGCGCGCGCCGCACCTGGAGCGCATTCTTGAATCCTGCATCCTCGAAAGCGCCGTTCCACTCAAGAATGCCTGCCTCGATGTAGGGAACCCATTTTTCGGGAGTCGCCGGATCGATATACCACACCCATGGATTCACCGGCTCGACGAGCTCACCGCGAAGAAACGCCGCTGTGTCCTTCGGCTCGAGCCGGTAACGGCGAACGTATTCGTCAGCGCGGACGCCCTGGAAGTCGCGGGAAAAATTCGTCCGCGTAACGCTGATGAATCCGACACGCTCGTCCCAGATGCGCGGCATCATCGGTTTTGCAGGAAGGAGAATCATCGAATGGTTCACTTCCATCGACACTGCGCCGCCGCGCGCATTGCTGGGCGGCTGGTCAGCGGTGTACGTCTGAGCCACTCGCACTTCGACGTTCGTCGGAAAGCTTCGTGCAAATTCGAGCCAGCTGCGGTCACGCTCGTATCTTCGCACCGCGAGCGTCGTGCGCTGCTGCCGCGGAAGCGTGAATGCGGGGTGCTCGCCGACATACAGCTCGGTTACATCGATGACACTGCTCGCAGCGCCGCGCGCCGCAATCGGAAAGGCCTGAAGCACGGGTGCAAAATTCTGCTGCACTACTGCAATCGACCTCGCCGAACCCGAATCCGCCGTCGTCTGGTGTGATGTCGCGCGCAGGTGAACCTGTTCGCCGCGCCGCTCCCATCTCACGGTGATATTCGGCCCCATGTTAGCGCCAACCTGGGAGACACCTTCCTGCACCTGCCCGTAGCGCGACATGATGATCATGTCGCGGGTAAGCAGTGAATCTGGAATCTCGAAGAGCAGTTTCGCGCCAACTCGATGAACATCGAACAATCCGCGCTCGGAAGTCGAGTTGGGCGGCACTACCTCAGCATAAGGCTTCCCTTGTGCGCCGGCGGATGGTGCACCGGCAAGCAGAACAGCCACTAAAGCGAGAGAAATGCGGGGCATCGGCATGATCGGTCCAGAGGTGTATTGAATGATTGGGACTGCGAGCGCGGCATGCCGAATGTAAGGCGACGTCTCGGGGCGGGTAAGCTGACTCCTACGCCGAAACCGATGGGAACAGTGTGCGTCCTGAAACTCCCTTTCCCGGGGTGTGCACCGTTCCAGGTCCGTCGGGTGGAGTGGACCCGTCGCAGGCGGTGAGAGCGATTGTCGCCACTGCGAGTGGCGCGAGAAGAGAGAGTTTCATTCTTTCAGGTTCGACTGCAGGGGCTGAATGCGTCTGGGAGATTGACGCTTATCCGGGCCGTGACCCTTAGAGCGGGAAACCCAGGGTGAACGGATTTGGCGGATAACTGCGCGGATCGGACGGGTAAATCGGACACGCATTTCACTTTTTCGAGCGAGGCGCTCTATCCGCCTGTTCCGCGCAGTTTATCAGTCAAATAGGCTCGCTATGGGTTTCCGCTTTGGGTGGCTTATCCTGCTTTGGGTCGGCGTTGTATGACGCCGACTCACCCGGCACAATGCTCAGGTAATTCCACTCGCTTCCGCGCGCGGCATGTGCGACATACACGACCTGGCCGACGTGGTAAGCCGCGTGCGCGAGCGATCGGTGAAGTGCCTCACTCACGGTCAGGTCCTGCGCCCGGATATACACGGTGCGCGGCAGATCCCCATCGGTGAGCGTGCCAAGTGTCGCGAGGAGCACATCCCAGCCGGTGTTCCACTTTGTCGCCAGCTCATCGCGCGAAACCGTTCGCGCCGCAAATTCCTCTTCACGCTGGCGCCACGGCTTCTCGCCGTCGCTGCTCAGAAAATCAGTAAAGCGGGACTGGAGGTTCCCCGAGATGTGCCAGCAGATAGTCGCGAGCGAATTGCCATTCGACGGTCCGGGACTCGAGAGCGCTTCATCCGGCACCTGCTCGAGCGCTGCTTCGGCCAACGTCTTGTACCGTCTGAACTCTCCTTCGACTGACTTGATCAACGCGTTCATCGCCGCCTCCACGATAGTCATTGTCGTCGAAAATGTGCCGCCCAAAGAATCGAACTCTGGTTCGCAAGGTTCCAACGCCCTGTATTCATCGTGGGAATTGAACCCACTGCGTTGGCCTTCCTCTGCTGGGGAACCGCAACCCACGGCACACGCGGAATCTAACCACTCCACATTCTCTCGCGATCGAGCCAAAGCAGCATACCCTTAGCTCGCGGATAGCATACATTTGAGAGCAATGACAGGGGTGCCCGTTCTCCGCCGAAATCCGGCGCGTGCAGCGAGCTGAGACAGTCCCTCAGAACCTGACCCGGTTAGCACCGGCGTAGGGAGTCAACATGGAAGCACGCACGCAGATGTTCTACGCGCGCCGCGGTGAGATCACCGACGCGATGCGCTTTGTCGCCGAGCGGGAAGAGATCACGCCAGAGCTCGTGAGAGATGAGATCGCAATCGGCCGCCTTATCATTCCCGCGAACGTCCGCCACCTCGCTGGTGCGCTCGAGCCTATGTGCATCGGCAAAGTCGCAAAGGTGAAGATCAACGCGAACATCGGGAACTCCGCAGTTTCCTCCGACATCAACGGTGAGATCGAGAAGCTGGCGATGGCTGTGAGGTATGGTGCTGACACGGTGATGGATCTTTCGACCGGCGGTAACATCGACGCGATTCGACAGGCGATCATCGACACATCACTCGTGCCGATCGGGACAGTCCCGATCTATCAGGCGGTTCAGCAGGACAAGGAGCTCGAGGACATCACGGCGCAGGACCTGCTGGACATGATCGAGCACCAGGCAAAGCAGGGTGTCGATTACATGACGATCCACGCCGCGATCCTGATCGAGCACCTGCCGCTCGTCCACGGTCGCACCACCGGTATCGTCAGTCGCGGTGGGTCACTGCACGCAGTCTGGATGATGCACCATCGCAAGCAAAACCCGTTGTACGAACATTTCGACGAAGTGCTCGAGATTCTGCGCTACTACGACGTCACGATATCCATCGGCGATTCACTCCGGCCGGGATCACTCGCTGATGCGAGTGACAAGGCGCAGTTCGCCGAGCTCGACACGATGGGCGAGTTGACGAAACGGGCCTGGGCTTACGATGTCCAGGTGATGATCGAAGGCCCCGGCCACGTGCCGATGGATCAGATCGAGATGAACGTCAAGCGTGCGAAGCAGGTATGTCACGAGGCTCCGTTCTATACACTTGGCCCGCTCGTCATCGACATCTCGCCGGGCTATGACCATATCTCGAGCGCGATCGGCGCGGCGATCATCGGATGGCACGGGTCCGACATGCTCTGCTACGTCACGCCGAAGGAACACCTTGGGCTTCCCAACGCAAACGATGTTCGCGAAGGAGTGATCGCATACAAGATCGCTGCGCACGCCGCCGACGTCGCGCGCGGACGAAAGGGCGCACGTGATCGCGACGATGCGCTTTCACGGGCCAGGTACGCATTCGACTGGAAGGAGCAGTTCCGGCTTTCGCTGGATCCCGAGCGTGCTCAGGAGTATCACGACGAAACCTTACCGGCCGAATACTTCAAGAGCGCGGAGTTCTGCGGGATGTGCGGACCGAAATTCTGCTCGATGCACCATTCCCGCACCATCGAGGATGGAATCGCCGAGATGGCTCGCGAGCTGGAGAGCGCGGGGAAGGAGGAACTCGCGACTGCCTGAAAGAACCATCGAGCGCACGCAGCTCGGCGCCTTCGACTATTTCCGGCACCACCAGCACCCGCTCACCGGGCTGGTCTCAGATTGCAGCGACCTGGCGTCGAGCGCAAGCATTGCTGCGTCAGGCTTTTCGCTGGCAGGAAGCGTCGTCGCGGTCGAACGAGGGTATCTCACTCGGCGACAGGCCGCCCTCTGCACCCTGAAGGCTCTCGAGTTCCTTGAAGGCTCAGCGACGAACGGCTTCTTCTACCATTTCATGGATCCCGCCACCGGCGAGCGTGCAGGGCGTTGCGAAGTGTCGACCATTGATTCGTCAATACTCTTCGCAGGCGCGCTGGTTGCCGCCGAATACTTCGACGAAGAAAACGAGACAGAGCAGGCGATCCGCCGCCTTGGCACCGGCATCTACCTCGCCGCCGACTGGCATTGGGCAGCGCCTCGGCCTCCAGTCATATCACACGGATGGACGCCGGAAAAAGGATTTCTCAGGTACGACTGGAGAGGCTACAACGAAGCGCTGCTCCTCTACATACTCGCGCTTGGGTCGCCGACGTACCCGGCTGCAACGGCCGCGTATGATGAGTGGCTCGCATCGTACAAGTGGAAATCCATTTACGGGCAGGAGCACGTTTACGGCGGGCCGCTATTCGTCCACCAGACCGCGCATGCCTTCATCGATTTCCGCGGCATTGCCGACAAGTACATGCGATCGCGACGGAGCGACTATTTCGAGAACAGTCGGCGCGCGACCTATGTGCAGCGGGAGTATGGCATCCGCAACCCACGACGATTTTCCGGTTACGGTGAAAACTGCTGGGGACTTAGCGCGAGCACCGGACCCGGGACCAAGGGGTTTCACGGGTACCGCGCGCGGGGCGCTCCATTCGGACCCGATGACGGGACTGTCGCGCCGTGGGTCACGGCGGCGTCACTGCCGTTTGCCCCCGAGATTGTACTGCCCGCACTCGCGTTCATGGACAAAACCACGTCGCACACCGTGCACGGACTTGGCGCCTGCTTCAACCGTACCTATGCGATGAATGGCGAGGATGGATGGTTCGCTCCGCATAGCTTCGCAATTGACCAGGGTCCCGTAGTCCTGATGATCGAGAACTACCGGAGCGATCTAATCTGGCGGCTGATGCGCCGCTCGCCGTTTGTGAGGCGCGGGCTTGAGCGTGCAGGGTTTTCGGGCGGATGGCTCGAGCGCTGACGTTCGGCCCGACATCCTCGGTGGCGAACTCGATTTCCTGGATCGCGCTGGTCACGATTTCGGCCGGGTGCTACGGCCCGTTACCTCACGCCGATCCCGCGGTGCCAGTCCGTCACTCCTCGGCAGACGCTGAGTATTTCACGGAGCACGTTCTGATGGTTCCGGTCGATGGAATGGAGCCCGGCGATCTTCGGGATTCGTTCAAGGCGCCGCGAGGTCAGGGCCGGATTCACGGGGCCCTCGATATCCTGGCTCCGCGCGGAACTGCTGTCGTGGCTGCAATCGACGGTGAGATCATGCGGTTGCGGCAGAACGCAGCGGGGGGAGTCACAGCGTACCTCGTGGATGACCGCCGCAGATACGTCTACTATTACGCTCATCTCGACAGCTATTCCGACCAGGTAACTGAAGGCTTAAAAGTCAGGCAGGGGTTCGTGATAGGGTACGTGGGTACCAGCGGCAATGCTCCGCCGGACGTCCCGCATCTGCATTTTCAGGCGATGCGCCTGGCAGAGAATCAACGCGATTGGTGGAACGGCACGCCTGTTGACGTTCGTTCATTCATGGCAAGAAAAGGAAAGGCGAGAAATGAAGGGAAGTGAAAGGGCAGGCTTGCGGGCCGAGGCGCATCATTTGAGCGCTATCGTGCATGTGGGGCAGCATGGATTGACTCCGGCGCTCATAACATCGCTCGACGATGCGCTGAGGACCCACGAGCTGGTGAAGGTAAAGCTCGGGAAGAACGCTGAGACGACGGCCCGCGAGGCGGCCGGCAAGCTTGCCGAATCGACCGATTCTGAGGTAGTTCAGGTGATCGGCAGAACGGCGACTTTCTACAGGGAAAACCCCGATCTGAAAAAGAAAATGGAAGATTTGCCACCTTGGCGCCGATAGCGGTGTACATCGTGCTATGTTACAAGTGTTTCTTCGGTTACTCGTTTAACCGGGCTGTAGCACAATGACACATATTTTTAGCGAATCTCCATTCGCTATCTGGCTTAAGTAAACACCCATTAAGGAAGGAAGATGTCACCACGTCCTCGCACAGTTCACGACGACGCCATCCTCGAAGCAGCCGTCGGGGTCCTCAGCCGGATTGGTCCGGACAAGATGACCCTCGCCGATGTTGGGTCAGCGGTTGGTCTTTCGGCAGCTACCCTGGTTCAGCGCTTCGGATCGAAACGCGAACTCATGCTCGCCCTCCTCCGCTACGCCACCGCGGACACTGACGCCCGGTTCGAGGCTGCCATAGAGCGTCACGACTCACCGTTGAACTCGCTTTTTGCCGCCGCAACGAGCCGGCCCGGCCCGATTGATGGCAGTGTAAGCTTTGCGAATCGGATGTCCTTCTATATGTCGCAGCTCAATGATGCCGAGTTCCGCGAAATTGCTGTTGAGAATGGGCAGCGGGCCGTGGCCGGCTACAAGCGGCTACTCGATTCCGCGGTTGAAGCTGGAGAACTTTCGGTCGGGTACACGGACACGGCGCAGCTTGCCGAAACGATCTACTCGATGATGATGGGATCGCTCGTCACGTGGGCGGTCATGAATGAGGGAACGTACCAGGCGAAGATGCGGCGTGATCTCGACCTTTTGCTACGTCCTTTCCGCCGCGGCCCGCGCAAGGCTGCTCCATCCGTGCATGCGCGGGTCGCAGTCGGAGTCTAGTAGCGCCTGTAGATCATCTGAACACCCTGGTCCTCAATGGTCAGGGTGCCCGCCTCGAGAAACCCGTAGTAGCGATGGCCGCCGCTTTCATCGAAAGTCAGCTCGCCGTTGTAGTAGTCATAGTAACCGTACGTCGATGTTGACCGCGTCGTCGACACCCCGTTTACAGTCTCCCTGATGATTCCGGCTTCGGTATATGTCCCGTTGTCTTCGAGGGTGAAGTTCGCGTTGAGGACCTCCACGCGGTATCCCGGCTCCTGGTAGACCACTGACGGTACTCTGTCGCCGTTGATGGACGTCAGCTCGTAGGTACCGTCAACTCTCCCGCTATTCGCTATCGAATCAATTGCGTTGCAGCTCGAGAGAATGAAAACGGAGGCGAGAGCGAAGCTCATCTGCCAGATCTTTCTCATGATGTCTCCTTTTAGGTGGAACCCCCGCCGTGGGAGCCCACAACTGGATACACCTGAGGAAGATCATTGTGCTCGAATGAGAATCTTGATGTCGGTCGTCGCCATTTCTGGAAGCGGGGACTACGGATTGAGGGCTCTGCGGAACCAGGACCAACTACAATCGACGATCTTCGACTTATTACGGACCGAGGATGAACCGGGCATCAGGGTGCCTGCACTTTTCCACGTGACTCCGTATTTGTCCGCCATCCGCAATAAGTCGTCGATCGTCGATTGTGTTGGTCCTGGATCCGTACAGTCCTGAATCCGCGCTTCCCCACATGAACGCCGGCCGACCACTACCAGATGTGCTCTCGTGCTGGCGTCAGCGAGCCCGGTCGCGTAACGTGAACGTACAACGGAGGAAGCGTGGGAGCGGAAGCGGCAATTGCGGTGATGCGGCGAAGGGAGAGGGAAGTCCGTCGTGCCTTCCACGATGCCGGGGCACTGGACCCGTCTGCCTCGAAGCCATTGCCGGACATGGGCCTTGAAGAATCGCGGGCGATAAAAAGACTGGTGGATCGCAAGGTCGTGCGGGAATCATCTCCGGGCTGCTACTACTTCGATGAAGAAGTATGGCAGGCCGTCCGAGCCGCCCGGATGAAGATGGCGCTCATGTTGCTTGCAGCTGTTGGCATGACAGCGCTCGTCGGGCTCTACGCGGTATCTGCAGCGCGCTGATCAACGCGGTTGATATTCACATAACCGGGTCTATTTTTCCCATACTCGTTGTCGCAATCCAACAGCCAATAAATGCCCTACGTCATCACCGAAGCCTGCAAGGACACGAAGGATAGAGCCTGCGTGGATGTGTGTCCCGTCGACTGCATCTATGAAGGTCCTGAGCAACTCTACATCCATCCTGACGAGTGCATCGACTGCGGCGCGTGCGAGCCGGAGTGTCCGGTCACAGCCATTTTCCCTGAAGAAGACGTTCCGGCGAACCTGAAGGAGTACATCCAGATCAATAAGGACGTATTCAAGGGGCCGAACCCGCCCGGTAGACCGTCACGGTAACGTCAGGTCAGAAAATCCTTCGCGATAAAGGCCAGCACCAGCGCCACGTACTGAAGAAAAGTCGATATCTCTGACCGCCATGCCTGCGGCCAGTCGTGCTTGCCAGACACCGTCTTGTCAGGCTTCACCGGCAACCAACGCGGCGTGCAGTTCTTGTAGACCAGATACTCCCTGCCGAACGTCGACTCGAGCACGCCCTCCTCGTATCGCACTATGAAGCTGTACTCGAGCGCGAACAACAGCACGGCGAATGGAAGGAACCACACCACGCCTGATATCACCACGAATCCCATCCACACGAGAAAATTCCCGTTGTAGAGCGGATTCCGGCTCCACGAAAAAATCCCGTACGCGACGAGCCGCTGGACGTTCCGTGAACGTCTCCGCGTCGCAGTACCGGCTGCCGCCACTCCCGCAAGCCGGAAGAACTCGCCGATTCCGATGAGAATTGCGCCGATGACCCATGACGCAACTGTCGTTTCGCCCGGCGCGACGAGCGGAAGCCCGAGGAATAGAATCGGGAACCACGTCCGATACTTGAAGAGAAACGCACCAACTCTCGCCGCCGGTCTCAGCTCGGCCGCACTCTTCTGGACGTCCACCTCCGCAGCCCGTGGCTTCGCCGGGGCTGTCATGCTTCCTCCCAGGGCGAAAAAATCGCACGCCACTCTTCGGGGACAGGCATCGGCTTCCCTTCAGGATTGATGGTGACGTAGACGATCGTCGCCTCGCACACGACACCGTCCCGCTGATTCCGCGCAACCTGCTTCACGGTGAAGCTGGTTTTGCCGACAGTGACCAGACCGGTACGCACGATGAAATCGTCGCCCGGCAGGGCTGGGTTGCTGAAGGCGATATCGACGTGCCGCACGACAGCCCACTGTGCTCGCGTTATGTAATCGCGGAACTCCATGTGCTTCTCGAGCGCCGCCCACCGCGCGCGCTCGAGCAGTGTGAGCATCACCGCGTGATTCACATGGCCCGCAGTATCGCAGTCGCCAGGATATATGTGGATCTTCAGTTCGTCAGCCATCGTGAATCAAAAGTTAACCAGAAAAGCACGGGTCCCCTGGATGGCCGCGGTTCCTCTATCGCCGCAACCCAGGCCTTCGCGCTGTATGTGTCATCGAGCCGGATGCCAGAGGACGATTGCAAGTTAGTCGCCGCCTCCGATGCCTCCGGCTCCAGGCCACCAAGCAGGAACTCGAGCGACCTCGCTTTGTTGCCCCCGCACACAGGAATCGCCTCCGGAGGCCCTGTAGTTTCGCCGCCTCCCGAGCCAGACTGCACCGATGCCGTTTTCAACTCGCTAGATTGGCTGAATGAGCATTTCAGGATCAGAGACTCTGCTTTACATCGATACTCAACCAGAAGCAGAGCTGTTTCTCACAGATATCTCGGGGGTTCGCGAGATCGCAGTCGATACCGAGGGCGCAAGCTTCCACCGGTTCATCGATCGAATCTACCTCCTTCAGATATCGACACGCGACCGCAGCGCGATCGTCGACCCGCTCCCGATCGGCATGCCCGCGGGACTTGGCGCCATTCTCCAGAACCCCGATGTCGAGGTTGTGTTTCACGACGCCGACTACGATCTGAGGCTGCTGTATCAGGACTACGGCTGGCACGTCAACCGCATCTTCGACACGCGCATTGCGGCGCAGCTTCTGGGCATCAAAGCCTTCGGGCTCGCAGCGCTGCTCGACCAGTTCTTCGAGGTCAAGCTCGACAAGAAGCACCAGCGTGCCGACTGGTCACTCAGACCACTGACCCGTGGAATGCTCGACTATGCAGCTCAGGACACACGCTACCTCCTGGACCTGCGCGACGAGCTCAGGTCGCGCCTCGAAAAACTCGGACGCCTCGCATGGGCCGAGGAGGAATTCGCTCGCCTCGAGGGAACGAAGTGGGACGATGATGATGCTTCCCTGTCGTTTCTGAGAATCAAGGGCGCTCGCGACCTTACCCGGCGTGAGCTTGCCCTGCTGCGCGAGCTCGTGCCATGGCGTGACTCCGTTGCCCGCGAAGTTGATCGCGCGACATTCCGCGTGATGGGCAACGAAGTTCTTCTCGAGATCGCCCGCACCGCACCCAGGACCGTAAAGGATCTATCGAGTCTGAAAGGAATGCCCCGTGGCATCCTCGACCGCGGCGGCTCAGCCATACTAGGCGCAGTCCAGCGGGGGCTCGAGGTAGCGGAAGAGCACCTGCCCCGCTTCCCGCGATCTGCGAAGTGGGAGCGCGAAGATGATTTCGATGCGCGCGTAGCAAAGCTCAAGTCGGTTCGCGACCAGGCCGCAACCCGGCTCAATCTTGATCCCGGAGTGCTATGCTCGCGTGAGCGGCTCGAGGCCGTTGCGCGGCGGAAGCCGGAAAAGGCAACGGATCTCGAGGACGTACCGGGAATCCGCCGCTGGCAGATCGCCGAGATGGGCGACGATTTCGTGGCAGCGCTAAAGGGCTAGTGTACTCGACCTGCATGGGGGCTCAGAGAGCAGGCAGCCCCTATGCCCACAACTCAGAATCCCAGGTACGCCCTTACTCTTGGTTCCATTTTCTCCGGCGTCCAGAACGGCATCCACACGAGGTTCATCTCGACGTCCTCGACGCCCGGAAGGGTTTTTATCTCTTCCTGAGCGTTCCCCATTATCTCAGGGCCGGAGGGGCAACCGGGTGACGTGAGGGTCATGTCAACCTTCACCTTGGTGCCGTCGACCTCGATCCGGTAGATGAGGCCGAGGTCTAGAATGTTGAGGTTGAGGTCGGGGTCTTTCACGCGTCGGAGTGCGAGCTTCACTTGATCTTCGCTGACAACTCCTGCGGCTCGCGCGGGGAGTTCCTCACCGACTGCGACGCTTAATGGGACAGCCTGCTCTTCAGCGAGGCTGTCGTCGACTACCGTGGGAGTTTCCTCGGAGCTTGCGTGCGGTGTTGACGCGGGTTCGTGCGTGTCAGGACGATCGCTCATCCTTTAATACTAGTTGCCTTTTGCGGCCCGCGAAGAGGTAGCCGCCGACTTCTTCACAGCCGACTTTTTCGCAGAAGATTTTTTCGCAGCTGCCTTCTTTGCTGATGCTTTCTTCGCAGCGGCACTTTTTGCCGACTTGGACCTTGCCGCCTTCGTGGCCCTGGCGGACTTCGCGCGGGTCGACTTCGCCGTCGCACAGCGGACGCGGGTACGGGACCTGGCCGACCGACCCTTTACCGCTTTGCTGCAACGCACAGGCTTCGGCTTCGTCCATCCGATTTCCTGGTCGGCTCGAAACGCAGCTGGCATGGCGAGCACGGGCGTTGGTCCATCCATCACGGCTAGCACGGCCGCGTCGGAGAGGTCAGAGCGGACGTCGGCGATGATCTTTGCGGGACGCTGCGCCTTTGCGGCGTGCACACGATTGGTGAGCAGAACCACGAACATCTCGCGATCCGGGTCGATCCAGATGGACGTTCCCGTGTAGCCGGTGTGTCCGTAAGCGCGCTCGGTGAGGTAGGCACCTGAGCCGTAATCGCCATCAGCCGTGTCCCAGCCAAGCGCGCGATGGCCGGCGGTACGGCGGATGAACAGGCTGACGGTCGAATCGGAAAGAATCTGAACTCCGTCGTAGCTCCCGCCGTTCAGCATCATCTGCGCGAAGATCGATAGATCTGCCGCCGTGCTGAAGAGTCCCGCGTGGCCGGCAACCCCGCCAAGCGCATACGCGTTCTCGTCGTGGACTTCTCCGCGAAGCGGATATCCACGCGGCGGCGTCACCTCTGTCGGCGCAATCCTGTGGCGGAGGGAATCTGCAGGGCGATAAAAGGTGTTGTTCATTCCCAGCGGGCGGAAAACGCGCCGCGACAGGAACATGTCGAGTCGCTCGCCGGTCACTGCTTCCACGATCATGCCGAGCACGTCGGCGCCGAGGTCGGAGTAGATGTACCCCGCGTTGGGGCGGTTCACGAGCTGTGTCTCCAGAACCATGTCACGCGCTTCCTGCGGACTGCGCGTCCTGCGCCAGAGGTCGCGGCCGGCAGGGAGGCCCGAGCGGTGAGTAAGCAGGTCACGAACGGTGACTTTGTCCTTCAAGCCTCCCGAGAATGCGGGGAGGTAGCGGAGGACAGGTGCGTCGAGATCGACCTTGTTCTCGTCGAACAGAAGCATGACCGCAGTCGTCGTCCCGACGACTTTGCTCAGCGACGCGACGTCGTAGATCGTGTTGTCGGCTTCGACCGAAGTGCTGGCGGGAGACCACGAAAGTCTGCCGAAACCCTTCTGCCAGACCGATGCGCCTTTGCGGCCTACAACAACCGCGGCTCCAGGGTAACCGCCAGCCTTTATGCCGCTCTGCACGACCCGGTCGATAGACTCGAGACGCGATGCGGACATACCTACGGCATCGGGTGCCTTTGACGGCAGACCATCACCATGCGCAAGCGTGAGGGCGGTTACAATGACCTTCAGCAAATCGAACTCCTTTCCAGCTTACTACTGCAACAGAACAGCCATGTTCCCGGGAAAAACGGCTGTAAGCCCACGGGGAAGTGAGCCAGCGACAACGACTTGTATGGGAGTGACGACCGGTCCCGGCGACCGTCACGGTGTCCACTATAGCACGCGCGCGCGAAATCGCCACACTTTTTTTCCTGTTTTCGCAGGCAAACCTGCGCATGCGACAACGAATGTTTGCGAGTGCAACCCCTGCTCCCGAACCGGTGACTAATTTCCCAGACGGGATGCAGACCGACCAGATAACTCTTCAGCGCGCCATGAAAGGCGATGAGGCGGCGATGCGGCAGCTTTGGCTGCGCCATTCGCCGCACATCGACGCCGTAGTCCGCCGCCTGTGCGGGGACCACGACGTCGCGGCTGATGTTGCCCAGGAGGTCTGGATCCAGATCTTCCGGGCTCTGCCTGGCTACCGCGGTGACTCGCAGTTCGGTACCTGGGCGCATCGGATTGCCGTCAATCGTACGCTCAACGCGCTTCGGAAGATCAAGCGCCTTGCAAAGCTGGAAACTGAAATTGAGGACGACAGCGCTTTCGTCGAAGGCGACAGCGACAGGACGTTTCTCGCAGAATCGATAGATGAAGCGATGACGAAACTTTCACCCGGCGCGAGAACTGTGTTCGTGCTCCACGACATCGAGGGCTACACGCACGATGAGATAGGTAAGGAGCTGGGTATCACGTCAGGTGGGTCGAAATCGCAACTGTTCAAGGCACGCGCCAAGCTTCGCCGGCTGCTGGCGCACCTCGTAGACGAATCAACTGCCGGCACGGGAATGACACATGCAGCCTCTCTCTGAAAACGCACTTGACGACATGGTAGCGCGCGAGCGCAGTCTCGGTGCTTCTCCCCTGACCGAATGGGGATCTCTCTCGTCGCGACTTCGCGCCGAGGGCCTGATCCGTGATCCATTCATGTCGCGATTTACGTCGGGCCCGATGCTGAAGATCGCGGCTGGTCTCATGCTCGCTGTAGGCGGAGCTGCGATCGGGCGCGCGAGTGCCGGCGCACCGGTTGTTCCGATGCAGCCTGCCGCTTCCGTTGCGGCCGCCGAGCCTGCTCCGGCTGTCGAGGGAACCAGCAATACGTCGTTTGCCTCGAGCTCGACTGTTCAGTTCGCGTCGCCCGAGCAGGCATGGGAGGTACTGAACCGCGCCGGCGAGGAGTACCAGCGTGCATCGGCGTATCTCTCCGAAAACAACAATGAAGTGCCGCTGCCTCCGACGACTGACCAGTACCGGACGAGGCTCGCGGCGCTCGACAACGTGATGACTGAAATGCGTGGCGCAATGAAAGAGGCGCCCGAGGATCCGGTCATCAACCAGTACTATCTCGCTACGGTTGGCGCTCGCGAAGCTACGCTCCGCCAGCTGGGAACAGTGCTCCCGGCCAGCGCGAGAATGAACAGGTTCTAGGGGTGCAGGCAATGCGGCTAATTCGCTCGATTGTAATTGGATTTGTGGTTGTCGCTTCGATTTCCCCGTCGCGAGTCAGGGCGCAGTCGAAGCCGGGCGGCTGGGTCGGCGTCGTAATCACGACCGGCATCGGCCAGGGCAACTCGACAGGTACTCTGATATTCAACGAGTATCCGACAATTGAATCGATCGATCCGGGATCACCCGCCGAGCGTGCCGGGCTTCAGACCGGTGACGTGATCATTTCGTTGAATGCGCAGGATCTGAAGAAAAATCCGATCCCGATGCAGAGCCTTCTTGTCCCGGGGAACAAGCTCGTTTTCCGTTTCATGCGGAACGATGAAACGAGAACGCTGAGCCTTACGGTCGGCGAGCGTCCTCTCGGGACTGCCGGGCATACGAGAGTATCGATCATTGGTCCCGCGCCCCAGGGTGATGAGGCTCGCCGGCGCCGTCAGGTGGAAACGTCGACGCGTGGTGGCGGGATGCTGATGCCTGCCATCACCCTTGCGCCAGTGATTCGCGGCCCGGGTTCCCCGAGCCTCATTCTCGCTGGTGCCGAGCTCACGCAGCTCAACGATGGCCTGCGCGAAGTTCTCAAGCTCACCGGATCAGGCGTGTTCGTTGTGAACGTTGCGATGGGCACTCCCGCTGGCGAATCCGGCCTGAAGAGTGGTGACGTCATCGTGAGAGTGAACCGGGTGGGTCTCGAGACGCCGAGCGAGCTCGCGCGCGTGATGCGATTTGCGACTGAGCCTTCGGTTCTGCTGGATATCGTGCGGAATCGCAAGCAGCATTCGATCAGGTTGCGCTGGTAGCTCCGGTGGCTGATGAGGGTGAGAGTTCGCAAAGGCTGATTTGAAACGCGAAGAGCGCGAAGGGGCGCGAAGATACGCGAAGAACCGCTTTGCACCCGATTACAGCAGTAGTCTTTGGCGAGGCGGGCCCCTTTTTCGTGGTTTTCACAACCCCAAAAAAAGGATTCTGCTCGAAGTCAGCTTTGTGCTGCGGAGCGGCGTCGGCAAGTCCCTTCGCGTTTCTTCGCGCCCCCTTCGCGTTCTTCGCGTTTCAAATGCACTCCCAGCACCTCAACCAAAACGATGTCAGTCGAGCTTGCGGCTCGCCGGGACGAGAGATGCATGAATCGCGAGCGCGGCGATCGCACCATCTGACGCTGCAGCAATAGCGAGCTGCGGGCCCGGCACGATGTCGCCGGCAGCGAACACATTGAGCACCGACGTATGGTGCTTATCATCGACGACGATGTGTCCCGCTTCATCGCGCTCACACTTGAGCTGCGCGCCAAGGTCATCAGCGGGATACTGACCGATCGCGAAATACAGTCGCTGGCAGTCGAGCTGCATGCCGCCCTCGAGAGTGATGCAGCGAATTTCGCCGTCGCTCGACGTAATTGCGCTGACGACTGTGTCGATGACCGGAATGTTCAGGGCCTCGAGCTTGTCGAGATAAGCCTGCGTCATGTCAGCGGGCTCACCGTTCGAGCAGATGACGATCTCGTCGGTCCAGGTAGTCAGATTCAGCGCCATCCCTACTGCCTTTCTTCCTGCTCCGATTACGACTGTCTTGCAGTTGCGCGTTTCGTACCCGTCACAATCGGGGCAGACGTGCGCGGTCTCGCCATAACATTCGCCAAGCCCGGGGATTCTGGGCCAGATGTCGCGAATTCCTATGGCGAGGAGGACTCGCCGCGCGGCAATACGCTCGCCCTTCCCCAGCGTAAGATTGAACCGCTCGGCGTTGAGGTTCTGAACCTCGGTCACCTTGTCATCGATGAATTCAGCGCCGAAGCGTTTGGCATCCGCGCGTGCCTGATTGCGCAGGTCGGGGGAGCGGACTCCCTGCGATCCAATGATGCCGTTGATGCCGCGAGTCTCCCAGTTGCGGGGATCGCCTGAATCGATCACGACAACTTTATGGAGATATCGCGCAAGCCAGAGTGAAGCCGACAGGCCCGCTGGGCCGCCGCCTACTATGGCTACGTCGTAAACATCTTCGTTCTCAGCCATGATGGCGCCCGGTGCAAGAAAAAGTCCCTTCGCCCGCTAATCGCCACCTATTATTTCGGGCTCTGACGACCGAGGAAACCTTCTACGATCCGGAAGAACTCCGCGGGCGCCTCCCAGAACGGCATGTGTCCGGCGTGCGGAATCAACGAGAGCTCGGAATGCTCCATGAGCTGCGCAAGCGCTCCCGGGACATCAATTCCGATGATGTCATCCTCACCATGAACCAGGAGTGTCGGCACCCGGATCTTTGAGATGTCCGCCGTCCAGTCATACCCTTCCCGGCGAAGCGTCGCAGCCACCGCGGCACCGGTCGGACTGTTTGCCCGGGGGGAAGAGAAGATCGAGCCAAAGTCCCGGTCGGAAAACCATGCGGGATAAAGCGCGGCGGTATACGCGGCGTGCTTTGCGATATCGTCTTCATGCAGCGCCTGCGGATCGAGAGACTCGAGCGTTACCCTTCGCTCGCCATCGAGACGTGCAACCGCCGCGGAATGCAGTCGCGGCAGCCAATCACCGCGAGGTCCAACAGCGTCGACGAGGACCAGCTGGTTTACCGCCTCCTGATCCTGCGCAGTAGCGAGCATTGCAATGCCACCGCCCCACGAGTGTCCGAGGACGTTCCACTTTTCTATTCCGAGTGCAGAGCGAATTGCGGGTACATCACCGGCATCGTGCTCGATGCGCGCTCTTCGCGCTCCCGGCGGTTGCTGAGACTTGCCCCGCCCGCGCTGATCGAAAAACACGAGCTGCCTGCGCTCGGCAAGCGGCGCCAGTGCCGGCCAGAGAACGTCATGGCCGAAGTGCAGTCCGCCGTTGATGCAGAGAAGGGGAAGCGCGCCTTCGATCGGCGGGCTCCTGAAAACGGCGAACTCGAGACCGCGGGCCACCACCATTTCCTGTGACAGCGGCGGTGACTTCTTCTGGCTCCGTCGAAATGCGAGGAAACGCTCGCGGGCCGAGCCGTGCGTCAGGAGGCAGGGCGCCGGTTGCGGGATGACCAGTGAATCGAGCGAATCTTCCAGCCGTCACGCGTTTTGGTCAGCACCATCGATTCTGCACCGACAGAGTTGATCGCGCGGCCATTGAACTGGCCCACGGTCGTGCTGGTTCCGGCGGTCCACGCTGTGCTGCCGTCGACTATTACCGTCAGCGGGCTGCGAGTTGATTTCACGGCTTTCGCGAACGCGATGTCGCTCGACAAGTGGTGCGAGCGATACTCGCTTCTCGTCTCGATTCCACCGCTTTCCAGAACGACGGCATCGTCAGCAAGGTTCGTGAGCGCGCGTGCGCTGTCACCCTTGGAAAGGGCGTCGTGATAGCTGTTCACGGCCGTCACCACAGCGCTCGAATCGGGATTCGGCGCGGGGATTTCAGCGCGCGCATTGTTGCTGTACGCTAGTCCCGCAACTACTGCGATTGCAGCAGCAACGAGAGGGAGGAAAACGAATGTCGATCGGCTGGTCAGCTGGAGTGAGGTCATTTGGTCCAAGTGTCAGATTCTGAGTGGTTTACTGGCGTGCTGGTTGTGATGCCGCGTCCTGCGTGTCCCGTTCTGCGTGTCCCGTTCTGCGTTTCCGTTGGGACTGGTAAAGTCCACTATATCAACGAGCCACAGGCGGTCCGCGCTCAAGCTTGCTTTCAATTGGACTTTACCTGTCCAAACGATAACGCCAAACGGAGGACGTAAAACGGGTAACGCACAACGCGGCGGTACAACTCACATACTTGATATCATGCGTAGCCCCTGTCGTCGAACCATCCCAGTCCCTATTTCGGCTCAACAATCAGCTTTCCGCGAACCATGTTCATCCCGCACGCGAAGATGAACTCTCCAACCTTGTCCGGAGTGAATTCTATCGAGGTCGTCCGGAATGCAGGAAGATCCCTGGCAATACCCAAGTCACCGAAAATTACCTGCTCGGTGCATGATGCGGTCTCATCCCGGTAGAAATCGAGCTTTACCGGCACGCCCTGCTTCACGACGATGACGTCAGGAGAGTAGCCGCCTTTCACCGTCACCCTGATCTCCTGTATTCCACTGTCGGTGACAGAAGCTGCGACAGCTTCACGCTCGCCGAAGAAATACCAGATGATGAACGCGATCAGCCCAGCGGCGCTCACGAGAACGAAAATCTCATTTGTATCCATTACGCTGCCCTCGCGCCAAGAGGTGGTCGAAACCTTCTAAGCCGCAAACTGTTCGTCACCACAGAAACACTCGACAGCGACATCGCCGCGCTGGCGATCACGGGCGACAACAGCCATCCGGTCGCCGGGTAGAGAATCCCGGCCGCTATGGGAATTCCGATGACGTTGTAGACGAACGCCCAGAAGAGATTCTGCTTGACCGTTCGAATGGTTGCCCTGGAAAGAGCGAGCGCGGTGACAACTCCGCGAAGATCGCCGCGAAGAAGGGTGATGTCCGAGGCTTCGATCGCGACGTCGGTTCCAGTTCCGATTGCAATGCCGACATCAGCCTGCGCGAGCGCCGGCGCGTCATTGATACCATCCCCGACCATTCCGACTTTCGCGTTACCCGCCTGGAGCCTCCGTACTTCCTCACTCTTTCCTTCCGGCAGCACCTCGGCGAGCACACGCGTGATGCCGACTCGCTTCGCCACCGCCTCGGCGGCAAGCCTGTTGTCACCGGTAATCATCACAATCTCGATTCCCATTGCCCTGAGTGCGGCAATGGCGTCAGCCGCTTCGGGCTTCACCTGGTCGGCGACCGCAACCACCGTGGCGATTCGTCCATTGACCGCGGCGAACATTGGCGTCTTGCCCTCGGACGAAAGCCTCGTTGCATGACTCTCGGCCGCTGCTATATCGACATCGCGCTCGCTCATCATGCGGGCATTGCCGATGAGGAGGACTCTGCCATCGACAGTCGCCTCGAGGCCACGTCCTGGAATCGAGTTGAATGCTGACGCTTCAGGTATGCTGATTCCGCGCGATTCTGCCGCTCGCACGATTGCCTGACCGAGAGGATGTTCGCTCTGGTGCTCTGCTCCCGCGATGAGGCTCAGCATTTCGTTCTCGTTCGATCCGTCGAGGACCACGACATCAGTCAGCTCGGGGCGACCCTCGGTGATCGTGCCAGTCTTGTCGAGAATCAGCGTGTCGAGCCGATGAGCCGTTTCGAGACTTTCTCCGCCCTTGATGAGCACGCCGTTTTCCGCGCCTCTTCCCGTGCCGACCATGATTGCTGTCGGCGTCGCAAGACCGAGGGCGCAGGGGCATGCGATGATCAGCACTGCGACGAAGTTGACGAGTGCCATCGTGAATCTCGTATCAACCGGAGCGAGGACGAACCAGGCGGCGAAAGTCGCGACGGCAATTACGAGTACAATCGGCGTAAAGATTCCGCTTATGACATCGGCTAGTCGTGCAATGGGTGCCTTCGAGCCCTGGGCGTCCTGCACCAGCTTTACTATCTGCTGAAGCGCTGTTTCGCGGCCGACTTTCGTCGCTTCGAACCTGAACGCGCCGGTCTTGTTGATGGTTGCGCCGAAAACTTCGTCGCCAACACTTTTGTCAACCGGCATGTTTTCACCGGTGAGCATCGCTTCATCGATGGCAGATGCGCCGCTTCTGATGATGCCGTCCACCGGAATCTTTTCGCCCGGTCGCACTTCGATCAGGTCGCCGGGCAGAACCTGCTCGACTTCGATTTCGGTTTCCTTTCCGTCACGAATGACTCGCGCTGTCTTCGCCTGCATTTTCACGAGGCGCTGGATAGCCTCCGACGTCTTGCCTTTCGCGCGCGCTTCCAGCATTCGTCCGAGGAGGATCAGCGCGATGATGACGCTCGCGGCCTCGAAATAGACGGGCACCATCGGTTCAGTGCCCATCTGCATTCCGGACATGGATCCGCTCGCCGAGAAGAATCGAGGCACGATTGTCGCTGCGGTCGAGTAGAGGTATGCGGCGCCCGTTCCAATCGCGATGAGCGTGTTCATGTCTGCAGCGCGGTGTCTCAGGGCAGCCCACGCGCCGCGATAGAATTGCGCGCCGCAGTAGAACACGACCGGGGTAGTGAGAGCAAGCTGCAAGAAATTCGCGCCGGCGAAATTCAGCGCGGCGATCCTGCCGTGCGACATCGCCATGATGAGTACTGGCAGCGACAGGATACTTGCGATCAGGAATTTCCGCTTCAGGTCACGATACTCGGCCAGCCGCGCGTCATCCTCGCTCCCGGAATCAGGTCCGGCGGAGGTGTCACGCACGTTGTAACCGAAGTCCTGTATCGCAGCCCTGATCGCGCCTGCATCTGTGGCGCCGGTCAGGTATTCGACGCGCACCTGCATTGTGCCGAGGTTGAAGTCGGAGCTGACTACGCCCTTCTGTCGGGCAAGGTGATGCTCGAGGGGTTGGGAGGAGCCTGATGGCCGGGCAGAATCATCGACAACGAAGTCGGCCCGGGCGTGACCGGTGGTACCGTAGCCAACATCTTTCACGGTGTCGACGAGCTGCCTGATACCGGTGGACGCTGGATCATATTCAACCGTGGCGCGTGAGGTTGCGAAGTTGACGTTCGCTTTTCTGACGCCCTGGCTCTTGCTCAGCGATTTTTCTATTCGATTCGCGCACGCAGCGCACGTCATTCCTGTAATCGGCAGATCGATTCGCTCAGCGAGGCCGTCGGGTGTCGATCGCGTGTGCCGGTCGTTGGTTGTCGTGGTCATCGCCCGCTCTTGTAGATGAGGTCTACGATCTCGTCATACATGGCGTCGGCTTCGGCGCCGCCGGTTTGTATCGCTGCTGTTGCGCAGTGGCGGAGGTGGTTGCGCATGAGCTCGCGACCGACTGCGCGCAGTGCTTCGTTGACCGACGATATCTGGGTCATGATGTCAGCACAGTAGCGGTCTTCCTCGACCATTTTCTGGAGTCCGCGCACCTGGCCTTCGATCCGGCGAAGGCGCTTGAGATTCCTGTCCTTTCTTTCCGGGTCGACGTGCATTGCCTTCCGGTCGCCTGCATCAGGCGCGTGCGGTGCGCCGCATCCGCATGCTGAAGCGGGGGCGCTCTCCGGCACGTCGGCAGCGGCCGGGAACGTCATGCGGCCTCTGCGGGATAGCCCGCGTCGTCGATCGCTGCACGGATGTCCTCGACTCCAGTGACAGCGGGATCGTACGAAACTGACGCAGATCCGACCGCCACGTTTTTCACCTCGACGCCCTCGACCTTCCCGAGGGCCGATGATACGGAAGCAACGCAGTGGCCGCACGACATTCCCGAGATCTTGATGTCCAGCTCTTCCATGGTATCTCCTGTGTTGGAGGGTGAAATACCCTCAGGGGGTATAAGGTTATATACCCCCCACCCCTATGTCAAGCGGCAGCTTTACTCTTTCTTTGTCCCATGGTTCATCCCCGCATGGGGATCCGCTGCGGGGGCTTTCTTCAATGGCCTGGGCGTCGCCTTTTTCACGACCGGTTTCTTCGTCACCGGTTTCTTTGCTACCGGGGTTTGTACAGCCGGCTTCCGCGGTGCAGCGGGGGCAGTCAGCAGTTTCCGCATCTCTGCGCGATGGCTCGCCGGCAGGGAATCGATCATCGCCGTCATCATTCGGCGCATCTCCGGGCTCGCGTTCACGCGCTGGCGAATCGTGGGGTCTTTGAGCATGCGCATCAGCATCGGCATCGTCGCGTCACCTGAGGAAGCGCCACCGTGCATTGCACCGTGATCCATTCCGCTGTGATCCATTCCGGCCATTGGCTTTGCCGAAGCCGCCGCGGGTGGTGCGGTCGCGCCGTGCCCCGCGTGCGCCGCAGCCTGAGGCGTCGATGGCGTCGAACCGCTCATGTCCATGCCGGCATGTCCGCCGGCCGCCCCGTGAACTGCACCGCGCGCTACGGTAGGCGTGGGCAACGCACCAAGAAAATTCGCCGCGGCGCCGCCCATGTTGTGTGCACCCATGGATCTGGACATGTCGAGCCATTCCGCCTGCGTCATCACGAATGACGTGCGATCGCGATACAGCGCGGCCGCTTTCATGATCTCGGCGCGTTTCTGGCTTCGCGAGACTTTGGGGGACGCCAGGATGTCGGAGATGACATCGTGCATCGAATGCAGGTTGTCAAAAATTATTGCCGCTTCAGGGTATCGCGCCGAGAAAGCGGGGGCGATTGCCGCAGTCATCGGCATTATCCTCGGCATGCCTGAAGGCGGCGCCTCGAGCATCTGCCAGAATCGCGCAACCGCGGCAACCACGCCGGTCTGTCGCTCCGCAACATTCTTTCCGGTCACGAGCGGCTCGTAAAGCCCGACCTGCAGCCAGTGATATGCCCAGATCAATCCGTTGAACTTCGGATATTTCTCGCGGAAGGCTGTCGAGTAGTACTGACCTTCCATCAACTCCATGTTTTTCGGAAATGAGCTGAACGCCAGATCGGGGCGCTTCTTATAGTATCTAAGCAACTCCGCGACTTTCCGGTCCTTCTCCGCGAGATCGAGCGACTCGTCCGCCCACACATCGTAGATCTGCCTGTGAAGCAGGTGAGCCCAGTCGAACATCATCTTTGCCTCGGGCGCCAGCTTCGCGTACTGCACCTCGATCGCAGCTTCCTCGAGCGGCACACGTGGCGGATTGCGCAGCAGCTTCTTAGTTATGAAATCGTATTCCTTCTGCTCCAGATTCGCCACGGGCGCACTTGGCTGCGTGTAGAGACGCTCATAAAGAATCGCGTGCCCGTAGTCGAAAGCGTTGAACAGCTTGTCAGCCGCTGGATAATTCCTGCGGAATTCCCAGTTGAACGAGCCTGGCAGGTAGAACTGCTCGTATGTCGTTGACCACTGCGCCTGAGCGGGCGTGGCGACAGCCGCGAACATTCCGACTGCGGCCGCCCGGAAAATCAGTGTGCGTAAAGTCATCGTGACGCCCTTAGCGGAATAAGTGAACGGATTGCAAATGCGTAGGCGGTCCCGAATGTCAGGGACCATCCACGCTCGGGCCCCGTGAGTCTCCGCCCGATTCCTGCATCGAGCAGAAAACTCGGGCTCGTCTGATACCGGAATCCGACATTTGTGCTGTAGTCGACGTCTTCACTTTCGTGAAGAGGCTGACGAGCGTAGAAGTCGGCCGCGAACAAGATCGACTTGAGCGGGAGCGCCTTGTCCACAGCGATTCCGCCGAGCCACCGCGCTCCCTCGGCTCCGCCGTCAGTGTCGGGCTCGTCGCCGAATGTGTACTGACCGTTCAGGTGAAAGCGGGCGGCAGAAAATGTTCTCGTCGCCATTCCCTTGAGCGAAGCGAGAGTGCGATCAGGGCCGAGTCCGCCGACCGGGAAGAGCAGGTCGCCGCGAATTCCGAGCGCCGGCAGCGAGCGAGTCTCCGCGTTCAGGTTGTGCATCGCTGACACCTCGAGTCCTGCAACGCCGGATCTGCTCGCGCCGTTGCCGATGTCCTGGTGAGCGATCGGAACGCCGATCTCAACGTGCGTCCGCGGAAGTAGTCCGTAT
This sequence comes from Gemmatimonadaceae bacterium, assembly GCA_043753365.1. Classification (GTDB taxonomy): domain Bacteria; phylum Gemmatimonadota; class Gemmatimonadetes; order Gemmatimonadales; family Gemmatimonadaceae; genus UBA4720. The sequence goes on from JAYUWU010000270.1 coordinate 36,393, forward strand.
GCGATCTCCGGCTCCATTCCGAGGTTGTATCGACCGCGTGATGCGCGCTCGAGCTTGAACGAGGTGAGCTTCAACTCGAATGCGTATCGCTCGGTCGCGTAGGCATCCTCTATCTGGAGCGGTCTGCCGGCGTCTGTGTTGTAGTAGTCGGTCTGCGCAGCGGCATTGTCTGAGGGCAGCGCGGTTCCCACTATGAGTGCAGGTATCAGGAGTCGCCGAAAGCGGACCCTGAGGGTGATCGGTGTCATTTTGAAATCCCGTCGATGAAAGCGTCGCGATGCACGTCGATGTGCATCGAGTGGACCCGCGTCAGATGAGGCAGGTCACGCGCCAGCGAATTCTTCGCAGCGCATCAGATCGATCGGGTCAGGCTCGCGGGGGAGGGGAATCCGGGCTCGGCTCGAGGCCCGGAGGTGTCGCGGTTTTTCCGGCGTCTACAAGGGCACGGTGACCGGATCCGCTGGCTAAGATTGCCGGCATCAACACCGCCGGGGCGTTGCCACACAACCCCCGCAGCACACATGTTGTTGGTGCTGGCGAATCGTCTTCGTGGGTTTCAGTGGCCGTTCCGCCCGTGTGGGCGTTGTGATGCACGTGCTCGCCCGCAGGATCCTGGGTGGCAACCGCCGAATTCATGTCGCTTGCAGCGCAGTGAAGCAGGAGCTGTCCCTGAACGAGCTGGGATGACAGCGCTACGCCTAGCATTGCGACAACGGCCGAGCGGCCAAGTGAAAGGAGTTGGGAGCGGAACGGCATTACTCGCAAGGTAACAGCAGGGATGCGACAGGGGAAATGCCGGAGACGTCGTGGCTAGCGCGTATCACTCGGACTGGCGCTCTGGAACTACCTGGGAAAGGGAGGTTCTGGAGGTTCACGAGGTTAGAAGCAAACGACCGTCACGCCGCCGACATTACACGACTTCAATCTCCGCAGCTCACCGTCGATCACGATGTGCACGGGGTTCCGGGGGAAGTTCGGGTCGGCTTCGAGCTTCATCAGCGCGCGGTTCAGTGGCGTTCCGACCGAGCTTCGGTGCGGGGATACGGCGAAGTACAGAGACTGTCCGGCCCGTTGCGCGGCTATCATCACGTTTCGGCTCGCATAGAGGGGAGCGCCGGTCAGGTAGCCCGTTGCCTGCTGTCCGCCGCCCGAGATAACGAGGGCCTGACCCAAATAAGGGGAGTAGAGCGGGTGCGACGGGTTCTCGTGAACCGCTGCTGGGGCGTTGTCGGGGAAGTTACCTCGCAGGCTCGTCTCGGCGGGGAACCAGCTGTAGGAGAAGTCCCCCATCGAATCCATGCCGATCGAGCTGTACGGCAGATGCCTGGTCCCGCAATGATTCCAGTTCTGCAATTGACGAAATCCACCGTCCCAGCCGTTTACCCCCAGCATCGTGCAGTAGCTGTCGGTAATCCCGGTTTGTGTCGGGTTGCGGGCGAGGTTGCTCCGAAGGATGAAATTGCCCCCCTCCGGAACCGTGACGCCCGGTGCACCCCCGGTTGAAAAGGCAGTACCAGTCCCCCGCTCGAGAGCGTCCAGGCGTGTAACCAGTGCAGCTATCTGGACATGAAGCGCAGCTATCTCATCCCTGACAGAAGCACGGACAGCCGCCTCGATTGTTCCTGTGTCCGCCGATGCAGGAGTTGGAGCCGGGAGCGGGGGAGGGACGGACACGTTCCGCACCGTCACGCCAAGCAAAGCCGCGAAGCTGTCGATGAGCGCGCGCCAGTATTTACCGGCGGGCGTTGCGGCCATGTAGCTCAACAGCTGACCTCTGTCCGGATCGCTCCAACTCGAGTAGTCCGCCGCTGAGACAGCCACGTTCATCGCTAAAAGCCGCTGGCTGAGTTCACCCTGATGGTTCAGGGCCACGCGAGCCAGGTAATTGAGATCGCGAAGCGTCGCGACTTCCGCTGGCGTGCAGCATTGCGCGCCTGCCGGCAACGGGGCGACTGCTATTCCCGCAACCAGTAATATCAGATTCGTACTTCGTCTCATCGTTTCAACCCCTGTCAGCCTCCGCTGATCGCAGCGAGAATGAACAACGTACTTCCGTCGCTGACGCGCGAATCGAGCCCGTCGATGAAGCGGATATTCTCGTCATCGACAAAAAGATTTACGTGCTGCCTGATTTCGCCCTTCTCGTTCATCACCCGGTCGAGAGCAAAAGGCGATTGCCTGCCGAGCTCTGCCAACGCTTCCCTTACCGTGAGCTCCGGTGCTTCGACATGAAGTGCAGTGGCGCCATTGACGTGCGCGCCAATTGAACGGGGAAGCTCGATAGTGATCATCTACCGACGACAGCGGTCTTGACGCAGACGATCGGCGGAAGATTGCCTGCTATCTCTGACCATGTCATGCCTTCGTCGCTCGATCCGAACAGCTTGCCGCTTCTGGTGCCGAAGTAGACACCTGCCTTGTCCAGTGAGTCGGTTGCGAGGCAGTCGCGCAAAACGGTTTCGTATGCATCAGACTGCGGGAGTCCATTCGTCAGCGGCTCCCAGCTTCCGCCGGCATCAGTCGTCCGATACACGCGCATCTTTGCATCTGGGGTGCATCTGAACATGTCGGACTCGAGCGGGACGATGTAGACAGTATCCTGCCGGTGCGGATGCATTGCCATCGCGAATCCGAAATCTGACGGTACTCCGTTGGCGATGTCCTGCCAGTTCTCGCCCCAGTCGTCGCTGCGGTAGAGTCCCCAGTGATTCTGCAGGAACAGTCGCTCGGGCTTTGACGGGTGATGCACGACCTTGTGTACGCACTGCCCGAACTCCGGATACTTGTCAGGCAAAAACTCAGCGCGGACCCCGACGTTTCGTGGTGTCCATGTGTGTCCTCCGTCATCGGTGCGATAAACTCCCGCTGCCGAGATCGCAATCAGCATTCGCTTCGCGTTTGCGGGATCGGTGATGATCGTATGCAGGCAAAGCCCGCCAGCGCCCGGCATCCATTTCGGACGCTGCTCGTGGTGAAGCAGTCCGTCGACCGGGTGCCAGCTATCGCCGCCATCTGCCGACTTGAAGAGTGCGGCAGGCTCGACGCCACAATAGAGAACGTCTGGCTCCGATTCAGTCCCGGGAGCGACTTGCCAGATCTGCGCGAGTGCGAGGCCTGAATCTTCAGGGAAGCGCACGGTGTGCTGGTCGGGTTCGCTCCATGTTGTGCCGAGATCGTCGCTCGTGCGAAGTGTGCCACCCCAGTGTGGACTCGTCGCCGCGGCGAATGTGCGGTTCCGTCCGCCTCTCACATCGTGAAAGAGCGAATAGACTGATTCGCCGCGAAAGTGAGGACCCTCGAGGCTCCATTCTTTCCTCGATGCGTCAGAGCGAAAGAAGAAAGCTCCCTTCATCGTGCCGACCAGCAGGATAACTTCACTGTTACGTGGTGATCCGGCTTCAGTCATCGGTTTCTCCGTATTCGCTGCTAGTAGAGTCCCTTGAGCAGGGCCATGTCTTCGGGTTCATCAATATCCAGCGGAGACGCGGGGAGTGGAATTGCCGTCACCTGGTCCCCACGATCCTTGAGCCACGGGCCAGCGCCGCGATCTCCCTCGAGCCGGGAAATCTCAGCGAAGAACTCACGACCGATGATCGCCGGCACGCCGATCGTCTCTGAATACGAAGATGCGACGAGGCGGTTCACGCCGAATGCGCCGATCAGGTTTGCGAGGCTGTGCGCATCGACGAACGGCTGGTCGGCAAGAACTATCAGCGCGCCGTCAACGCCCTTTTCTTCCGCGAGTGCATGAATTCCCGCGGTAAGTGAAGTGGCCAGCCCCCGTCGCCACCGCGAGTTGAGAGCGATCCTGACCTCCGGGAGGCCAATCAGGGCGGGAAGGATCTGTTCGCTGTCTGCGCCGAGTACGACGATGACTGGTTTCGCGCCGGCGTCGAGGGCGGCCTGGGCTGCCCGCCGGACGAGGGGCTGGCCAGCATGCTCGACTAATTGCTTCGGCTCGCCGAATCTCGACGAGCCGCCGGCGGCAAGCACGATAGCTGCAACCCCGGGAAGGTCTTCGGTCATGCCCTAAGTTACCTTCAGGGTGTGACTACCACGAATCGGAATCACGGAGAGGCCCAGTGTTGATCAATAGTGACCTTGCAGCGGCGTTCAACCAGCAGATCGGAAACGAGTTCGGCGCGAGTATGCAGTACCTGAGTATTGCCGCGTATTTCCAGGAGCAGCACCTCACGCTGCTCAGCAAACTCTTTACCGCGCAGGCCGATGAGGAGAAGGAGCACGCGATGAAATTCGTGCGCTACCTGATGGACACGAAGGGCGGGCTCGCGATTCCGGCAATTGCCGCTCCCAAGCCGACCTTCAGCTCAGCTGAAGATGCTGTCCAGGCCGCGCTCGACTGGGAGCAGGAAGTGACCCGGCAGATCACGAGCCTCATGGACCTTGCTGTCGGTCAGAACGACTACATGGCGCAAAGCTTCCTGCAGTGGTTCATCGACGAGCAGCTCGAGGAAGTCGTGAAGATGGACCGGCTGCTCGGCGTTATCAAACAGTCAGGTGAGCGGAATCTCCTGATGGTCGAGGCGTACCTCGTTCACATCGAGAAGGCAGACTAGTTCGTTCGGTTTTGAACCGGAATAATGCGCTCACCCGCGGCATTATATCTGCTCGGCCTCCTGTAGGGAGATCGAGCTCTTAATCGTGCAAAGGAAGTGACCTGGCCCGTAGATGGCCACCCCCTCGCTGACCAAGCACTGCCGAAACCTCGGCCACGATCGAAAAAGCGATCGCCTCCGGACCATCACCGCCGAGATCGATGCCGATCGGCGAATAGATCCTGGCGTCAGAACTTCCACCGATCGCCGCCAGCATTCGCTCTCCCCGCGCGCGCGGACCGAGCACGCCGATATAGGCGACATCTGACGCAAGCAGCGCACGCACATACTCGGTGTCACGCTCGAAATGATGTGACATCGCGACGACCGCGCTGTGCTCACTTAGCTCGACGCATCGGCCAAGCTCACCCGGTTCGGCACACTCGATAAGCCGCGCGCCCGGAAACCGCGCCTCATGCTCGGGCACAATGGGCCGATGGTCGATGAGAGTTAGATTCCAACCTAACTGGGTTCCCAGGCGCACCAGTGGAAGCACATCAGGACCAGTCCCGCAAATCACGAGTCTCATCGCTGGCCTCACTACTTCGAACGCGATCACGACACCGCCGTAATCCCGCACGATACCCTGCCGCCCCGCCGCCATCGCATCACCCGAATTGTTTCGTGCCAACTCCTGACATCTCCGGTCGCCCCAGTCGCCGATCGTCGTGACGGTCTCACCAGTGAACAACGCATGAGCACCAACCACAGGCGAGCCGTTTTCACCTATCGTTGCGGTGACAGTTGCGAGGATGGACGGCGCAGTCGCCGACAACGCCTGCTCGAGCAATCGCCCGACAGCGCCAGCAGCCGACGAATCGAGCGGCTCGAGCAGAACATCTATCAATCCATTACAGCCAAGCCCCAGTCCCCACGACGTATCATCGTCAGCACGTGTGTCGTAGGTCACAACGCGAGGAACCTGCGACGCATGCACATCCTTGGCATGCTCGGCAAGATCACTCTCGAGACATCCACCGCTAACGATTCCAACGGTCGACCCATCGACATGCGCAACCATTCTTGTCCCCACGCCGCCATAGCTCGACCCCGTAATACGCACGACGGTCGCAAGCACGACTGACTCGCCCGACTCGGCGGACCTGAAAAGCGCATCGACGATGGTACGATGAGTCGTCATTGCATCAAATCTATAATCTTGCCGCTCTCCGCAACGGCAACCATCTTCACATTCATGCCAGCAGTCGGATCAAGCGTCGCGCGCAAGGATGGAATCGGGAAAGCAACAGGCGCCGCGAAGTATGCGGACGACCTCTCGTTTCCCGGAATGCTTCACGGCCGGACAATCCGCTCGACAATTCCAAGCGGTCGCATCAAGTCGATATCCTACGACTTCGATACCACCGGCTTCACTATTGTCGATTACCACGATGTCCCCGCGAAAAACGCAGTGGACCTCATGTCGCAGGACCAGCCATTCCTGGCCGAGCAGGAGATCAGGCATTTCGCTGAGCCGATCGTGTTGCTCGCGCACGAAGACAAGGAAAAGCTGAGCCAGGCGAATGTCGTCATCGAATACGAGCACACTGATCCTCTCTTCGATCCCGAGCTGTCGACACAGGTCTTCAAGTCTGTCGAGATCCTCAAGGGCGATGTCGATTCTGCATTTGCGGATTTCGGACTGGTGGTTGTTGAAGGCACGTACCGCACTGGCCACCAGGAACACGTATACATCGAGCCGAACGGTGTCATCGCCGTTCCCGAAGACGGCGGCATCGCGATCTACGGCTCGGTCCAGTGCCCCTTCTATGTAATCAAGGCGCTGCGCTGTCTCCTCGGTTCCGCACATCCCAACGTGCGCGTGATTCAGACGGAAACCGGCGGCGGATTCGGCGGCAAGGAAGAGTATCCGTCGATGATTTCCGGGCATGCAGTGATGCTTGCGATCAAGTCGGGCAAACCGGTGAAGATCATCTACGATCGCACCGAGGACATGGAGGCGACGACGAAGCGCCATCCGTCGATCGTGAAGCATCGCACGGCGGTGACCCCTGACGGCAAGCTCGTCGCAATGGAGATCGATGTCCTCCTCGATGCAGGCGCGTATGTCACGTTGAGCCCAACTGTACTTTCCCGCGGATGTATTCACGCTGCCGGTCCGTACAACGTCGACAACGTGCGCATTCAGGGACGAGCTGTCTTTACCAACACGCCGCCCAACGGAGCATTCCGCGGCTTCGGCGCGCCGCAGACAGAATTTGCGGTCGAAGTTCACATGGATCGTATCGCCGAGCAGCTTGGTATGGATGCGGTCGACCTTCGCCGAAAGAATGCGCTTCGGCCAGGCGACATTACGGCGACGGGACAGACGTTGCGCAACGACGCGAGCGCGCACATGGTGCTCGAGGAAGCTGTTCGGCGAACTGACTTCGACAGAAAACGAAAGGAATGGAAGGGAACGAGCAAGGCGATCGGCCTCGCGCTCTTCTATCACGGTGCAGGATTCACCGGCGCCGGCGAGCGCAACCTCAAGTCGAAAGCTCGGCTCGAGCTGACACCGACTGGAGTCCGCATCGCGGTGGGAAGTACCGAGATTGGACAGGGCACACGCACGATGCACGCGCAAATCGTCACCGATGCGCTCGGCATTCCCTACGAAGATGTGGAAGTCGCCCAGCCTGATACTTCGCGCGTCGCTGACAGCGGACCAACCGTCGCATCACGCACGTGCATGGTCGTCGGGAAGATCCTGGAAGAGTGCGCGCACGAGTTGAAAGCAAAGCTCGGCGATCTTTCCCCGGCCGAGTATCATGCGAAACACGGTGACCTCACGATCGAACGCACGTACGAGCCGCCCGACTGGATTCAATGGGACGATGCGCTGTATCGCGGCGACGCGTACGCCACTTATGGCTGGGGGTGCGATGTGGCCGAGCTCGAGGTCGATCCCGACACCTATGAGGTGAAGCCGATAAAGCTCACCGCCGTGCAGGAGTTCGGGCGCCCGATTCACCCCGCACTCGCACGCGGACAGATCGAAGGCGGAACCGCCCAGGGACTTGGCTACGCACTTCTCGAAAAAGTCGTGATGCGCAACGGCGTGATGGCCAACTCCCAGCTCACGAACTACGTGATTCCAACAACACTCGACATGCCCGAGCTCGACGTCGTGATGATGGAGAATCCGTATCCCGGCGGTCCCTTCGGTGCAAAGGGACTTGGTGAACTTCCAATGGACGGTCCAGCTCCCGCTGTCGTAAACGCGTTGCGGCATCACGGACTCGACGTGCGCGAGATTCCCGCAGTGCCAGAGCTTCTCGCAACGTCGAGCCTCATCTGATGCAATTCACACTGAACGGCAAAACGCGGCAAGTCGAAGCGCATCCAATGTCACGCCTGCTCGACGTACTGCGCGAAGATTGTGGTCTCACCGGCACCAAGGAAGGCTGCGGGGAAGGTGAGTGCGGCGCCTGCACAGTGCTCATCGACGGGGAGCCGGTATGCTCGTGCATCATTCCCGCATCACAGGCCGAAGGGACAGACATCGTCACTATCGAAGGACTCGGCGGAACTCATCCGCTCCAGGCCTTGTTCATGAACGAGGTTGGGGCGCAGTGCGGCATCTGCACACCGGGGATGATCCTCGCCGCGATGACGTTGCCGGAAAAGCCGACGCTCGACGACGTGAAAGTCGCACTCGCAGGAAATCTCTGTCGCTGCACAGGATACTCGGCCATCTATCGCGCGGTGCTCAAGTGGCGCGGCATGCCGGTGCCTGAATGAGGACGCCACTTTCCGAGCTCGATCTCCGGAAAGCGACATCCGTCGATGAAGCACTCGGAATTCTTCGTGATGATCCAAGAACTCCCATTGCTGGCGCGACTGATCTGTACGTCGCGCTGAACTTCGGAACTCTCGCCCCGCGCAGGTTCCTCGACATATGGACCCTCGACGAGCTTCGCACGATATCCGTTCACGGAGACAACCTCGTCATCGGTGCACTCACCAGCTACACAGCGCTGATGCAATCGCACCTTGTCGCCGAGTGGGTGCCGATGCTGGCTGAGGCGTCGCGGATGGTTGGTGGGGTGCAGATCCAGAACCGCGGCACGATCGGTGGTAACATCGCGAACGGATCACCTGCAGCGGATGGCGTGCCTGTGTTGTCAGCGACCGACGCCGTGATAGTTCTACGCAGCATCGATGGTGAGCGGCGCGTTCCGGTCAATTCGTTTTATTCGGGTTATCGCAAGACAGTGATGCGTTTTGACGAATTGATAATCGCTGTCGAGATTCCGGCGGTCGAAGGGAAGCAGTGGTTTCGCAAGGTCGGCACGCGCGCAGCGCAGGCGATATCGAAGATCGTGATGGCGGCAGTGCGGTCGCCGGCTCCCCGCATCGCCCTCGGCAGTGTGGGCCCGACTGTCGTTCGCGTTCCTGAAACGGAAAGCGCGCTTGCCTCAGGTGCATCGATAGACGAGGCTGTAGAAATTCTTGGACGCGAGATCGTGCCCATCGACGACGTTCGCTCGACTGCCGATTATCGCCGTCGCGTCGCGATGAACCTGCTCAAGCGATTCTGGTCGGGGACGGGCTGACGGTAATCCGCGGCCGCCGGGTCGTCACGCCCGAGGGAATTCGTGAGGCGTCCATACATATAGAAGGAGGCCGGGTCACGCGCGTCGCCGAACATGGGGATCCGGGATCGTCGGACGTCCACGATGTTGGCGACTCGATCGTGATGCCGGGCATAGTCGATACCCACGTTCATGTGAACGAGCCTGGCCGAACCGAGTGGGAAGGCTTCGAGACCGCCACGCGTGCGGCAGCAGCGGGAGGTGTCACGACGATTCTCGACATGCCGCTCAACTCAATTCCTCCAACAACCACCGTCGCCGGCCTCGAGGCGAAACGCGAAGCCGCGGCTGGGAAGTCGCATGTGAATGTCGAGCTCATCGGGGGAGTCATCCCGGGAAACGCGGAAGATCTCGAGCCGCTCGCCCGCGAGGGAATTCGAGCGTTCAAGTGCTTCCTGTCGCCCTCGGGAGTCGAGGAATTTCCCTGCGTGTGCGAAGCCGACCTCGAGATTGCGTTTCCGGTGCTCGAACGGATCGGCTTGCCGCTGATGGTTCATGCCGAGGATCCTGCGTTTCTTCGCGAAGCTCCTGCGTCTCAGCGTTACGCAGACTACCTCGCTTCGCGACCCGTCGAGGCAGAACACTCAGCGATCAAGATGCTGGTGCGACTCATGAAACAGTGGGCCGTTCCGGTGCACATCGTCCATTTGTCATCGTCGACATCGCTGGAGATAATCCGGGCCGCGAAAAACGAACGGCTGCGACTCACAGTCGAGACCTGCCCCCATTACCTCACGTTCGCCTCGGAAGAAATTCGCGATGGCGCCACTGAATACAAATGCGCGCCTCCGATTCGTGGATCGATCGAGCGAGAACTCCTGTGGGACGCGCTGATTGCCGGCGACATCGACCTGATTGCGTCCGATCACTCACCGTGCCCGCCCTCGATGAAAGCGACCAGCGGAGACTTCAGCAGAGCATGGGGTGGCATCGCATCGCTGCAGATATCGCTTTCCGCCGTATGGACCGGCGCACGAACACATGGGCAGCCGCCTGAAAAGCTCGCACAGTGGATGAGCTCAGAACCCGCCAAACTCGCCGGTCTCAGCGATAAAAAGGGAAAGATCGCAGCAGGGTACGACGCAGACATCGTGATCTGGAATCCCGATAAATCTGCAGGAGACGCGCGAAACCTCCCGATGCACCGGCACCACCTCACGCCATACTCCGACGTCGATCTCTACGGACTCGTCGAGGCGACGTATGTTATGGGACGACTATGGGATCCTTCACAGACCTGATCGACCTCGCCTCCGAACGACTCGGCGGCGCAGTGCTCATCGCCAACGATGAGTTCTTCGCCCCAAAGGAAGCGATGCTCAAGCCCGGAGCTCCCGAGTGGCGGGCCGAGGCATACACTGAGCGCGGAAAGTGGATGGACGGCTGGGAGACACGCCGGCGTCGCACCGCCGGAAACGACTGGGCGATCGTAAGACTTGGCGCACCGGGAGTAATCCGCGGAATCGTTATCGATACGGCATGGTTCACAGGCAATTATCCCGAGAGCGCAAGCATCGATGCTGCGAGTGTCGAAGGAACTCCTTCGGCCGAGTGGCTGGCGGGGTCCGAGGTGCGGTGGGAGGCATTGCTCGAGAAGACGGCTCTTAAAGGCAACACGACCAATGAATTGAAGGTCGAAAACGGGCGGCGGTTCACGCACCTGCGCCTGAACATCTTTCCCGACGGCGGAGTCGCGAGGCTCCGCGTTCATGGTGAAGTGATTCCATCGGAAACCGTGCTTCGCGGTCGCGAGGTCGATCTCGCTGCAATGGAGAATGGCGGCTATGTCGTCTCATGCAGCGACATGCACTACGGGCACCGCCAGAATCTGATACTGCCAGGTCGATCCACTCACATGGGAGACGGCTGGGAAACCAAACGACGACGCGGCCCCGGCAACGACTGGTCGATAGTACGTCTCGCACAACGCGGTACCATCAATCGAGTCGAGCTCGACACCGATCACTTCAAGGGCAACGCACCCGGAAGCTGCATGATCGAGTCGTGCGACATAGTGGACATCGGCGGAAAGTTCGACGCTGAAAAGGCAACCTGGACACCGCTCATCCCCGAATCGCCGACACAACCGCACACTCGGCACCATTTCGATGTCGTCGTGCCAAAAACGGTGACGCACGCTCGGCTGAACATATATCCCGACGGCGGAGTCGCGAGACTCCGGCTATTCGGAATGGCAGAGTGACACCCGAGGAATTCAATGCGATGCCCGATGTTCGCGCAGCCGACGTGTTTCGCTCGTGCTGCGGGTCTTCGCGTTGGGTGAACGGAATGGTGAACAGACGGCCTTTCAATTCGCTTGACGCGATCCTGAAGGCTTCCGATGAAGAGTGGCAGTCGACGAATGAGCGTGACTGGCACGAGGCGTTCGCGCATCATCCGAGAATCGGCGACCGCACCGCAAGCGGCTGGGCGGGCGGAGAGCAGGCGGGCGTGTTGAGTGCTGAAGAATCTCTCCAGGAAGCAATCGCGGCAGTCAACCAGGAGTACGAGGACTACTTCGGCCACATCTACATCGTTTACGCTTCGGGCAGAACCGCCGAGGAGATGGTGGCCGACGCGCGCGCGCGCATGAATAACGACCCTTCGACGGAGCTGCGAATCGCGGCGGCCGAGCAGCATAAAATCACGCAGCTGAGACTGAGAAAGCTTCTGGGAGAAAACAGATGAGCACCATCAGCACACACGTTCTCGACACATCGATCGGCAGACCCGCCGAAGGAATCCGTGTAACGCTTCAGCGTGATGGTTCGCTGCTTGGTACCGGCGTCACCGATCAGGATGGGCGCGTGCGCGACCTTCTCGAGAGTGGCTCATCACTCTCCGAGGGTGATTACCGGCTGACGTATTCAGTGGCCGAATATTTCGGGAAGCGCGATTCGTTTTACAACGAGGTGGTGATTCACTTCCATATCGCTGATGAAAATGAGCATTATCACATGCCACTGTTGCTGAGTCCCTTTGGGTACTCGACTTACCGGGGAAGCTGAGCGGGGCAGGGTCAACCCCATGTTGCGCGGATTCGGCGGATAACTGCGCGGATTAGGCGGATAGACCACGGCACCATTCCGAGGCTACACATGGACTCGCCACACCCTGATTTCTTTTTCTGGTTTTCAACCCCAGAAAAGCAACGCCTTAATTCTTAGGTGATGGTAGTTCCCATCCCGGCCGCTCTCCATAAAAATCCGCGTAATCGGCTTGATCCGCCAAATCCGCAAACCCCTGGGTTTCACGCTTGAAGCCGCGCTTCATTGCGCTCCGGAGACTCGCCAGACGGCATTGCCAACATCGTCGGCCACAAGAAGCGCTCCACGATTGTCCAGTGCCACGCCGACGGGGCGCCCCATCGCATCTCCGTTCGCCTTCACGAAACCAGAAAGTACATCTACGGCTTCCCCTGAAGGCCTGCCACGACTGAAAGGCACGAAGATCACCTTGTAGCCGCTTCGCGGCTCACGATTCCACGATCCGTGCTGCCCGACGAACATGCCATGGCTGAAGGGCAGCGACGTCTGCGCACCGTAAGCGAGCCCGAGCGATGCAGTGTGTGCGCCGAGCGCGTAGTCGGGAACGATGGCGCGGGCGACGAGGTCGGGCCGCGCAGGTTTTACACGAGTGTCGACGTGCGTGCCGAAGTAGCTGTACGGCCAGCCGTAGAATCCGCCATCGCGCACTGACGTCATGTAGTCGGGCACGAGATCACTTCCGAGTTCATCGCGTTCGTTGACCGCGGTCCACAACGCGCCGGTGTTTGGTTCCCATGCGAGCCCGACGGGATTTCGCAGGCCCGATGCGAAAATGCGATGCTCCCCTGTGCCGGTATCAATCTCCCAGATTGCAGCGCGTTCAACTTCCTTGTCCATCCCGTTCTCGGCGACGTTGCTGTTTGATCCGACGCCGACGTAAAGTTTCGATCCGTCGCGGCTGGCGATGAGGCTTTTTGTCCAATGATGATTGAGCCGGCCGCCCGGAAGAACTGCGACCGGGGTCGATCGTGAAGTGATGCTCGTCGCGCCCGGAGTATAGAGAAAGCGGATGACCGCATCGCTGTTGGCGACGTAGAAAGTGTTGCCGACGAGCGCCATGCCGAACGGTGATACGAGGCCGGAGACGAATACTGACCGCACTTCGGCGACCCCATCTCCATTGCTATCGCGAAGCAGAGTGATTCGATTCGCGCTTGGCACTGCTCCGCCGGCTTTCTTCTGGAAGTACTTGAAGAAGAATCCCTTTATCCCCTTCGCATCGTCAGGCCGGGGAGGAGCATTCGTCTCGGCGACAAGAACATCTCCGTTGGGGAGAACGTAAAGCCATCGTGGGTGGTCGAGCCCCGTTGCAAATGCGGTGACAGTGGTGCCGGGTGCTCCTGTCGGTTTGTTGTCGCCCTTCCATCCCTTCGCCGTTACAACGTTGACCAGTGGGATAAGCGACCTCTCCGGCGCCGGCAACTGCGGCGAGCTACCCATGCCTGCAGAAACCGGCAACCGTGCCGGCGATGCGCATGCTGTGTAAATGACCGTCGCCGCGAGGACGATGCGGTGGGCTCCTCTCATGTTGACAGTTATTGCAAGTCCCGGGCGACACGCAAGGTCAAACCCATTGGTAGCGGATTCGGCCGATTTAGCGGATTTGGCCGATAAGGCGGACAGAGATTTTGTCGTCGCCATCGAGTTCCCCTGAGGCAGCTCAATTTTCTTTTTCTGGTTTTCACCCCAAATAGGCCAAGCCTGATTCTCAGGCGACGTTAGTTCTCATCCCGGCCACTTCCCCTAAAAATCCGCCTGATCGGCTTGATCCGCCAAATCCGCAAACCCCTGGGTTTTCCGCTTCAAAGAACAGCCTGCAAAGCATCACGCGCCTGGATCCATCGAAGATCCCAGGATCCCTCTACTTCCACATAACGTGATCCCGATTCAACAACTGCCGCGCGAAAGAGGTCCTGCATCTCGGCACGGCGGTCGCCGCGATCACGAATTCCATCAGCGATCCACGGAACGTCAATGCCAAGAAGCAGGTAAAGATCCGGTCTTCGCTCACGCGCCAGTTCAGAGATCCACGCAGGACATCCGCCGAAATAATGTTCGCAGTACACAACAGTGCTCAGCAGATCAGTATCCTGAATCACGAGGCCTCTTCCGCCAGCAGCCAACGCTGCGTGTTTGTCCTCCAACGCCATCTGCCCGCGAGTGATCGGACCGTGATCAGCAAAACCGATCGGGCCCTGCTTCGACTCGGCAAATTCGCGAACGAACTCGGGGACAAATTCACCTCCAAAGTGCTCGGCAAGCCGTTTCGTGAGAGCGGTTTTCCCCGTCGATTCCGATCCCGTGACGACTACGCGGATCACGCCGATGCTGCCTTACCAGATGCCTCGAGGGATTTCTTCCAGGCGTAGTAGCCGAACGCGGCGATCACGAGGTAAACACCGTAGTTGAACGCGGTGAGATAGAGTCCCTTGTAGATGAACATTCCCACGTAGACAATGTCCACGCCGACCCACAGCAGCCAGCTCTCGAGAAGTTTGCGCGTCATCATCCACTGAGCGATGAGACTGATTGTCGTCGTCGCAGAATCGAGGTGGGGAAGGGAGGTTCCGGGCAGGCGCGATGTGATCGTCGACAGGAGAAGCCACGTTACGACTCCGAGACCGGCGACGACGATCCACGTTTTTCTTGTGACACGCGATACGGCGAGCTTCGTGTGTCCCTTGCCGCCATAAAGCCACTGATACCACCCGTAGATGGACAGGATGAGATAGACGACCTGAAGTCCCGTGTCGGAATAAAGTCCTGACCTGAAGAACAGAACCGAGAACAGCGAGACGTTAACGATTGCAGTCGGCCAGCTCAGTATGTTCTCGCGCGTGCTCAGGTAAACGCTCACGATTCCGAATACGACGGCCACCAGCTCGAGGCAGCTGGACCCATGTGCCTCGAGCCATGTGCAGATCATCATTGTTTATTCCTGGTCGACTGTTGCGCCTGCATTCACCCAGCGGCCGAGAAGCGCGCGCTCGGACTCTGTTATGCCTGTCCTGTTGGCCGGAGGCATCGTACGGGAAACTACAGCACGCTCGCGGATGCGCTGTGCGTGTGTCATGATCTGCTGCGGTGTATCGAACATCACGTTTCCGGGGACCTGCCCGAACGATACGTCGGTCGGCCTGCTGGAATGACAAACCGCACACCGCTGGTCGATGACATGCCGGACTTCCTCGAACGTTGCCGGCCCTGTCTCGCTGCTCGCCACGGCCGCTGGATGTTTGACCGAGAGAATTCCGAACAACGCGACCACGGTCGCGGCAATCGTTCCCGCAAGAGCAGGCTTCCACGCGGTATAAGTCCAGCGGATGTTGAGTACATGCCTGACGCCAGCTCCTCCAGCCCCGAGCACGAGAAGTAGCAGCCAGTTCCACCGATGTCCGTAGACCGCCGGGAAATGGCTGCTCAGCATCAGCACGATTACCGGGAACGTGAAGTAGTTGTTGTGGATCGACACACGCTTCGCGCGATCTGACAGCGCCTGGCTGCCTGAGCCGCCACCGGTGACGGAGGCAACAAGTGCCTTCTGCGATGGTACGATCGTCGAGCCGACATTGCTCGCCATGATCGTTCCGAGCATCGCACCCACATGCAGAAACGCCGCGCGTCCGCTCAGGAGTTGAGTAAGCGCTATAGCGATTCCGATCAATGCAGTGAACCAGATCACCACCGCTATTGCCGGTGCCTTCAGCGCAATCTTGTCTTGAGCGACATCGTAAACGCTAACCCCGACAACGATCGCGCCGATTCCCACTAGCACAGCCTGCCAGTGCGTGAGATTCGCGACGGACGGATCGGCAAGCAACGCGCGCCCGCCAGCGTAATAGACGATGATCAGCAGAAGCGCCCCGCTGATCCACGTGGTGTATGCCTGCCACATGAACCAGTGAACGCGCTCGGGCATCTTCTCGCCCTCGAGCAATGTCTTCTCTACATAGTAGAAGCCGCCGCTGTGCAACAGCCAGATAGTGCCGACCGGCTTCTCTGTCTGACCGGGTTCCGGTGTATTCAGGAGACTCCGGTCCATCCAGTTGAAGAGAAGCGAATTTCCGACCCACATGATTCCCGCGATCACGTGAATCCATCGCGCGACGAGGTCGAGCAACTCCCAGGCTGCGCTCACTTCCTTCCCTTCATGATCTTCACGAAGCTGCGCCAGCGGAACTCATCGGCGGTGAGCCCCGTCATCTCGAGGGCTTCATCTTCAGTAACCGCCGCGGAGTTGATTCCGCGTAGAAAGAAGTTGAGCAGCCCCTGGCCCGTCGCGGCATCGTCGAACACATCGCCAACGAGCGTGGCCTGCGCTGCCTTCCCGACAAAGTTGCTGAGGCGCACGCCAGCGGCGTCGATGCCCTCGAGGAAAAAGCTGTAAAGAGCGGCATATCTGGTAACGAGCTGCGCCGGGTGAAGGTCCCATCCCTGATAGAATCCGCCGGCGAGTGAATGCCTGATATCGTCGAAGTGAAGCTTCCATGCAGCATGGACGCTCGCTGCGTTCGCATGCTGCTGCTCGCGAGTCAGTGATTCGCCAGCGGCCGCGCGGTGAATCGCGACAGGCATCACTGTTGTCGAGCCGTCAGAGAGCCACACGTCAGTACCGGCAAACGCGACCTGCATGAAATGTTTTGCGAAATCGCAGGCGAGGTGGCGCATTCGCTGATGCGCAGCCGTGA
This sequence comes from Gemmatimonadaceae bacterium, assembly GCA_043753365.1. Lineage (GTDB taxonomy): Bacteria > Gemmatimonadota > Gemmatimonadetes > Gemmatimonadales > Gemmatimonadaceae > UBA4720. The sequence goes on from JAYUWU010000270.1 coordinate 53,342, forward strand.
TGTTGATGCCGGCAGTGTAATCGTAAGTGCCAAAGTGCGCGCCCCGCAGCCGGCCATCCGAGGCCGCGAGCACACGCGGCAGTAGTGAAGTACCGTCCCGGTCGAGAATGATCTGGGGAGTCTCGACCATAACCTCGAATCGCAACGTACCATCAGAAAGCCCAAGCTTCTTCTCGAGTGAACGCAGAACGGCGACGGTGTACTCAACCTGCTCGATGATCGTCACCTTCGGGATCGTGACTACCCAGTCCTCTGGAATCCCACCGCCTTCGACAAGCCCGGTCATCACGCGGTCGAGCGTGCGGACACTGCGGGCACGTAGCTCTTCATTGAGCGGCTTCACCCGCATGCCGATGAAAGGTGGAAGGGTGCCCGCCTTCATTCCCTTGATCACTTCCGCGGCAACTACCTCACAGTGTTCGTCCTCCTCGGCGTCGGGGCGATTTCCATAACCGTCCTCGAAGTCGATCCTGAAATCTTCGATCGGCTCGCGTGTCAGCTTCTCGCGGACACGCTCTTCGATCGTATGCAGCACTGCGTGTTTTTCGATTCCCAGTGCTTTCCCCAGGGTGGCTGCATCGGGCGCGTACTGGTCGAGTGATCGAAGGGCGATCGCGCCGAGCTTCGGGACGGAATCGGATGAGAAGAGCTGGGCGCCGCCGTAGACAGTATGAACGGGCTGGCGACCCGGGCCTTCGCCCGGATGCGCAGCAGCAAATGTCAGGTTGGCCTCGCGGAGCGCGGCCCCCGCTTCGGCGAGCATTGGGTCAGTCGTCATGCGGGAGAAGCTTGCCACTCCCGCAGCGGGTACGGAAGCCTCTAGCCAGAGACCTCTGCGGGAACCGGGAGCTCGTATGTCACGCTGAGCCTCGCGCCCATGCTGAGCGTGTTGTGCGCCGGGCATGCGTGTATCACGCGCTCGATCATCGGTAGGTAGCCCGCGGGGATTTCCGCGGGGAGCAGGACATTCACGAGAAATTCATCCACCCGCGTCGGGTTTGTCGCCTTGTTCTGCACGACTGCAACACGAAGTCCTTCAGTGGACAGGTCGCGGGTTCGAAGGAACTGTCTCACGTAATACGCGATGCAGCTGCCGAGCGCGGCTCCCAGTAACTCGATTGGAGTGGGTGCGGTATCTTCGCCTCCCCCCTTGAGCGTCTGGTCGACGAAGATTTCGTGCGACCTGATTCTGATGGCGAATTTTTCGCCGTCTATGTGAGTTACTACCGTGGGCGCTGCGCTGTCTGTCGACATTCCTGTACCGCGATTTTGAGTTTCCTGATCCTACGGACTGCAGGAGTTCCGGTCAGTCAGGCAAAATCAGCGCATGTTGTCGTGGAATCCTTCACGCCACAGCCTCAGGCGTTATAGATACGACCCGCCTTTTTCCGGTAGATCTCCAGCACTCCCAGCGCATCGTCGCGGAGTATCTCGCGGACGATCCTGATTCCGCGCTCCTCGAGATACGTGTAGGATTCGGGAAACACCGGCCCCTCATCGAACTGGAGGGACGCAGCGTCATCGCGCGTCGCTGCCCACACGAGACGACGCACCCCGCTCCACAAGGTTGCGCCGAGGCACATTGCGCATGGCTCGCACGAGGTGAAGAGCTCGTGGGCCGGGAGCCCGGGCGCCTTCAGCGAGAACGTCGAGAGCTTCTGTTGCGCCATCATGAACGCGACCATTTCGCCGTGCAGCGTACAGTTGTTGTATCTGACGACGCTGTTCACCCCGATCGACACGAGCCGCCCCGACGTCTCATAAATCGCGGCGCCAAACGGACCACCCGTGCCACGATCGATGTTTTCCCGCGAGAGCCGAATGGCGAGGCGCATCTTGTCCTCGTCGGTCACGAATATCTTGTCCCAGTCGACTACCGAGTCCACCCAATCGGGGTACTCGAAGCAGATGATCGGTTCAGCTCTCTCTGTAGTCATTCAGGGAAGGTTGCGCTCGCGGGCGTCCTGCGGAAGTGCATCGTTAGTGCTGGGATCGACCGGTACGTCAATTGACGCGCCATACCGAGAGTCGGTAATGCGGACGACCGGACCGTCTTCAGTAGTCAGCAGGCGATAGAATGGCAGCCGGGCCCAGTCGAGAAAAGGCCTGGCGACGGGACTTCGTATGGCGGCCGCAACTGTGGTGTTGTCGACGCCTTTGTCGAGTGTCCCGGGTTGCAGCGACAATCGCTGCGATCGCATCCCGACACTTCCTGTCGAGTACCGCGCGCCGTCGTCAGCGTGAACGCGCCACTGGAACGGGTTTGCGGGGGACGCAGTGACGACAAGCTTCTCTTTCGCGAGCCCGGTTCCTGCGAGCTCACGCACTGCCACACGCTCGGCGACATTCTGAAATACGAGCATCGCTACGATGTAGGCGCCGGCCACTCCAACCGCGATCTGCCCGGGCTTCCACAGTGAAGCGGACCCGCTCTTCTCCCGTCTGCGCGATAGCCACACACCTGCACCCAGGACGATCAGGAGATAAGGGTCGATTATGAAAAGCGAGTCGCCATAAAACCACGTGCCGTCGAATGGCATGAGCCATCGAAGGCCGTATGAGTTCATCCAGTCGAGCGTCGGATGGGTCCAGATCGATATCGTTGCGAGGAGAAGGAGCTGGCGCGGCACCACTTTCTCCCCATCGCGCCGCCTGTACCGATCCCAGAGCATCATGAGTCCGGTCAGAACGAATGGAAGCACGACGAGTGCGAGCACGCCGTGAGTCCACCCGCGACGGAACTCAGTCGCCCGGCCAAACGGAACAGCGAGAATGTCGATGTCGGGAAGGTTCGCGCCGATCATCATTGTGGCCGAGGCGAGAGCTGTCCTGCTGCGAAGTCCGGTGCGAGCGAGCGCCGCGCCGACGAGGGTATGACACAGGTTGTCCACGCGCGTATGTTGACTCCGTACCATGGCGGATGGAAGACGCGTTGCACAGTTTGCAACGGAGCGGCTTGACATTAGATGTTATAACACACATACTTAATACATGGCACCGGACTTAAGGCAGGAGCTGAAGCAGAACAAGCCGTTCAGGACGCTTTTTGAGGAGGCGTCGCTCAATCTGAAGCGGACTTCGAATCAGCTCAGTGACGGCTTCGAGCAGATGCTCAAGCCGTACGGTATCACCGGCACTCAGTACAACGTGCTGAGGATCCTGCGGGGTTCAGAGCCGAACGGGCTCTGCCGGAATGAGGTGAGCGATCGCCTGATAAACCGGATGCCTGACGCTACGAGGTTGCTGGACAGAATGGAGGAGGCGGGGCTCGTCACCCGCGCCCGGGGCACCGATGACCGGCGTTTGGTCAAGACCCACATTACGCCCAAGGGTCTGGACCTTGTCGATTCCCTGGATTCGGTGGTGGAGCAGCAGAACACAAAGCAGCTGGCGCACCTCTCGGAAAACCAGTTGAGGACGCTGATCGAGATCCTGACTGAGATCAGAAACGCGCCCTAGCAGGAGTTTTTTTAAAGTAAAGCGTGTGATAACACTAACCGTTTTAACACTCAAGGAGTTCGAAATGTCATTGTTCAACAACGCATCCGACCGTCAGGTCAACATCGGCCTCACAATTCTCCGTCTCGTCGCCGGCGCCATCTTCATTGCGCACGGCGGGCAAAAGCTCTTCGTGTTCGGGCTGGATGGGGCAACGGCCGGCTTCACTCAGATGGGAATGCCGATGGCTGGACTCCTTGCGCCGTTGGTCGCGTTCGTCGAGTTCTTCGGCGGCCTGGCGCTGATCGCAGGACTGCTCACGCGCCTCGCGGCATTCGGCCTCGCAACCACAATGATCGTTGCGATGCTGAAAGTGCACCTGCCCGCAGGTTTCTTTAACCCCGCTGGAATCGAGTTCCCGCTGTCGCTCCTGGGCAGCTCGGTGCTGCTGGTGCTGACCGGCGCAGGCAAGCTCTCGCTCGATTCGCTGATTGCTTCACGCACGAGCAAAGCGATCCCGGCTACGTCGCCGGAACGGATCCGCCGCGCGGCCTGATCTACTGCTACTAATGAAAGCCCCGGTTAACGCCGGGGCTTTTTGTTGTTCCTGAGACCGTCGGTTATAGACAGTGCGTCGAGGTACACGGGGAAAGGAGTTTTAGAAGTGCCAGGAGTTATTGAAGGTCAACCGGGTTGGCAGACGATGTTTGTAAGGTCAGGATCCTCGGGCTTGGGGGAACTGCGGAAGAGCGTCGGCAATGAACAACCGAAGTCAGTTCTGGTTTTCACCGTTTTCACCCCAGAAAAGGTACCCGTGAGGCCCCGGAACCCACTGCGTTACACTCCAGAATCCTGAAGTTCCCCCGGTTTAGTGGACACCGCTAGCGCCTCGATTGAGATTCGAGGCAGGAGGTGTTCAATGGGAAAGAGAGGACCGAAGGCGTTTAGTGAGGAATTCCGGCGTGAGGCAGTCAGGCTTGCCGAGGCGGGTCCGAAGTCGATAACGCTACTGGCGCGAGAGCTCGGGGTCAGCCATGAGACGCTGCGTAGTTGGTGCAGAACGGCGCGATCGGGTGAGTCCAGTGGAGCGAAGCCCGGGACGGTGCCCTCCCTTGAGGAGGAGAATAGCCGGTTGCGCAGGGAGAACGCGCGACTGCTCGAGGAGCGTGAAATCTTAAAAAAAGCGACGGCCTTCTTCGCCAGGGATGCACGATGAGATTCGTGTTCATCCAAGCGCACGCCAGCATCTTTCACATCACCACGATGTGTCGGGTGCTGGAGGTGTCGAAGGCCGGCTATTACGCCTGGCGTGCGCGTCCGCTCTCTAAGCGTGTAAAGGATGACGGTGTGTTGCTTGAGCAGATTCGGCAGATCCACGAGGAGGTCAGGGGTTGCTATGGAAGCCCGCGGATACGGGAGGAGCTTCGTGACCTCGGTATTCGTTGCGGGAAGAACCGGGTCGCGCGCCTGATGCGGGTCGAGGGAATCAAGGCGAAGAGCGTGCGTCGATTCCGCGTGACGACGCAATCGGATCACACACGGCCGGTTGCTATGAACGTGCTTGAGCGCAGGTTCTCGCTCACGTCGAACCCCCAGTTGGCGCAGCGGGATCGTGTGTGGGCCGCCGACATCACGTACATCCCGACACGGCAGGGCTGGTTATATCTTGCCGTCGTTCTCGATCTGGCGTCTCGACGGGTTATTGGGTGGGCGATCCGCACGCGCCTCGAACAGGAACTCGCGCTTGCAGCCCTGCAGATGGCACTTTCGCACCGCCGCGCTCGTGGTGGCCTGCATCACTCGGATCGTGGCGTACAGTACGCGAGCCTGTCATATCAGGGCCTTCTGGCGGCTGCGGACTTCACGCCGAGCATGAGTCGGATTGGTGATTGCTGGGACAATGCTGTCGTGGAGAGTTTCTTCGCCACACTGACAAAAGAGCTTTTGATAGACGGCGTGTTCACCACGCGCGCCGAAGCGAGTCGAGAGCTGTTCGAATTCATCGAGATCTGGTACAATCGCAAGCGGCGGCACTCCACGCTTGGATACCGGAGCCCAGTGCAGTTTGAGGAACAGCTAGACC
>JAYUWU010000271.1:0-2718 GCA_043753365.1 Gemmatimonadaceae bacterium
CCCAGTCGTATCACGATCATAACTGGGGAGTCTGGCGGGGTGTTACGTGGGACTGGGGCGCTGCACGTGCGGGTGAGTACACCTTGCTCTACGGCCGGGATGTCCAAGATGCCACAGCCAGAAGTCGAGCGAATTCTCTCGGCTCTTGCGCACGACTCGATGGAAGGACGCAGGACAGGAACGCCAGGAGCGGATCGCGCGGCAGAATTCATAGCTGCCGAGATGATGGCGATCGGGCTCACCCCGGCGGGAGACAGTGCCTACTTCCAGAGGGTGCCGTTCAGGGATGACGGTCGGGGGCTGCGACTGCTCGACAACATCGGCGCACTGGATACCGTTCCGCCAGGGTACCGCAGGATCAGCCACAACGTGATCGGGATGATTGCCGGCGCGGACCCGCTTCTGAAGGGGGAGGTCGTGATGATCGCGGCGCACTATGACCACGAAGGAATAGGCACGCCGGTCGCCGGAGATTCGATCTACAACGGTGCGGACGACGACGCATCCGGAGTGACCGCCGTGCTTGGCATCGCGCGGGTCATTGCGAGCGGCGCCCCGCCGAAGCGTACCATGATCTTCATGACGAGCACCGGCGAGGAGCAGGGCATACTCGGGTCGCGCTACTACGTAAATCACCCCGTCCGGCCGATGGCCTCCATGGTAGCGCAGATGGAGATCGAGATGATCGGCCGCCCTGACTCCCTCGTGGGCGGTGCCGGCAAGGCGTGGCTCACCGGATACGACAGGTCCACTATGGGCGCGATCCTCAGGGCGGCTGACATCCCGATCGTCCCCGATCCATATCCGTCGCAGAATTTTTTCGAGCGAAGTGACAACATTATCTTCGCGCGCCTCGGGATCCCGGCGCACACTCTCTCGAGCTACAACATGCACCGGGACTACCACGCTCCGTCGGACGAATACGAGAAAGTGGATACGGCGCACATGACGGCGGTGATCGACGCTGCTGCCCACGCCGCTCGCCTTCTGGCTGACGGCCCCCGGCCTGTCTGGAACGCGGGTGGTCGCCCTGCTTCGCGGTGAGATTGCGTGTGTAGGGGTAGTCCGTATAAGTCGCCCGGTAAATCCTTATTGAGATTCCGCATGATTCCCGGCATCGTGATGATCCCCGGGAGATCTGATGGTCGACTCACTACAGCGGTTGCAGGAGGTCCTCGGTAGTCGATACCGTCTCGACCACGAGGTAGGGCGTGGGGCTGCAGCGATCGTGTTCCTCGCTGAGGACACAAAGCACCACCGCAGTGTGGCGGTGAAGATGCTGCGGCCAGGGCACACCGACGATGTCACCCATGGCCGATTTCTCAGGGAGATCGAGATCGTCTCCCGCCTTAACCATCCGCACATTCTGCCGCTCTACGATTCGGGCGCGCAGAACGGTGTCTTCTATTACGTAATGCCGTTCATCGCGGGGCCTACCCTCCGTGATCGCCTTGATGCCGGCCCAAGGCTTTCGGTGGAGGAGGTCGCTCGTATTCTGTATCAGGTTGCCGAAGGCATCGCTTACGCTCATTCAGAGGGTGTGGTGCATCGCGACCTGAAGCCGGGCAACATTCTTTTTCAAGCCGACCACGCACTCATAGCCGACTTCGGCATCGCTCGAGCTGCGTTCCCGGTGAGCGAGAATTCGCTCTCCTGGGAGGACACTTTATCCAAGCCTGGAACGGCTGTGGGAACTCCGGCGTACATGTCGCCGGAGCAGGTGGCAGGCCTGCGGGATGTTGACCACCGGGCCGACGTGTACGCCATCGGAGCAATCGCGTACGAGATGCTCTCCGGAAATCCCCCCTTCGTCCGCCCGACGCTCCTGCAGACTACTGTCGCGCAGATACGCGACCCGCCGTGTCCCCTGCACACTCTCAACCGGGATGTTCCGGACTGCCTGAGTGACATAGTCATGCGTTGCCTCGAAAAGAACCGCGCGGCGCGCCCCCAGTCGGCAGCGGAGATTGTACAGGGCCTGAAGCCCGTTTGGAAGGATCAGGCAGACGAATCGGTCGCGCAGGAGATCGTCGCGAGTTACGACCGCGTGCTCGAGTGTGCGCTCGCTCTTTACGCAGTCATTCTGATCGCAGCCGCCGGGATCGTGTGGATCATCACGCTCCGCGCCGGTTCGCCAGCCTGGGTATTCCCGAGCGCAGTCGCAGGAATGATCCTGCTGCCAATGACGTCGTGCTACGTGTATGTCCGAGCGCATCACGTCATCCGTGGACGCGCCGACGACGCGGATTGAACTATCGGTATGTCTCGAAAAACCCCGTGCCTTCACCCGCCAGGGGATCTCCTCCGAGACGTCCGGAAACTTTGGCTCGTCCTTTCATCTGAATGAAGTAAGGCTTGTCCGCTGAGACATCGCGGGACTCCTGCCTGGTGTCGGTGGCAATTGCATCCTCGATTTCGAGCTCGACGCGCAAAGTGTCTGCACCACGCACATCTGCAAAGGAGACCCTGGATGGCACAGCGATAGTCTTCCCGTCAACAGTGGTACGCCTCCCATCGACGTAAGTGATCTTTGCCGGCCGCATCACCGCTCTAAATCCTTTTGCGTCGACAAGGTAGACGAACAGCGGATTCTCCCGCCCTTCACTGTCGGGACCGATCACCCGGCCGTAGAGCAAGGTGTACTCACCCGCACGTGCAGCGCCCCAGTCCCACGTAACACCCCGCCAGACTCCCCAGTTATGATCGTGATACGACTGG
>JAYUWU010000272.1:0-2716 GCA_043753365.1 Gemmatimonadaceae bacterium
CGGTTTTCTCGATCTACGGCGTTATAACCGCATCTCACCTGCTCGGCAGCTCAATGGCCGACTTGTGGTCGGCGGATGGCTTCACGGCGACCCTCTGCCACTTCAGCGAAGATTGTCGGTTGGCGGAGTGGGAACGATCCCGGGTTTTGCGTTTCGCCGAACGCTTCTGGGCACTGACGTCGGACAATGCAACGCCGATCCGGCGATACCCGCGGGCACGCCGGCGCGATGCGAGCGAATGGCGCTCGCGCAAGTTGAATACCGCCACGAGCTGCGGTCGGAGCTGATTGATCTTTTCAACAGGAATCGCATACGGGTCCGCGGTGCCGCGTTCAGAGTAAGACCCGCGGCGGTTCTTTTCGCTGACGCTGGACGGGGTTGGCTGGTCGGCAACCGGGAAGGAACGCTTACCTATCCGTCGGGATCGCTGCCGTCGTTCGACACGTTTCGCACCGATGTCGGCCTGGGCCTGGACCTGGGTATTGTCGGTCTTTATGTGGCCAAGGCGGTATCGGCGCCAAAAGAGCCCGCCAATTTCTTCGTTCGTCTCCGCAACCGTTTCTGAGCGTGACTGCGGTGCGGCGGCTGATGTACGTAGCGATGGTTGTTGCGGTTCCCGCGCTCGCCGCAGCGCAGAGACCCCTCGTCCAGCTGGTGCTGCCGGAGCGATCTGCCGTCGGAACTGAGCCTCCGTCGGTAAGATCGTCCGCGCTCGTGTCCGACGGAGCCCTCCGCGATCTGATGCACAACGGGTTTCCGGCTCGCCTTCATTACAGAGTAGAGAGATGGGGCACAGGCGGTTGGTTCGATGACATCAAGGCGACGGCCGAATGGGATGTCGTCGTCCGGTACGATGCGCTGGCAAAGGTTTACCAGCTGTTCCGCATCCTCGGGAACAGCACCCGATACCTCGGCAGCTTCGAGATTTTCGCGGACGCAGAGGCTGTCCTCGACGCGCCGTTCAAGGTTCCAATATCGCTTCCAAAACGAGGCCAGCGGAGCTACTACAATCTCGTTCTGGATATCGAGATGCTTTCGCTGACCGAACTTGATGAAGTCGAGCGATGGCTGAGAGGCGAGGCCAAGCCCGCTGTTCGCGGGCAGAAAAATCCGGGAACCGCTGTCTCCCGCGGAGTGAAAACCGTGTTCGTCCGGCTGCTTGGCGGGGAGAAGCGCCGCTACGAGGCGCGCTCTGGTACGTTCCGCCCGTGAGCAGGGCCGCGATGCTCGAGGTCCTCGAGATGATGGAGCGTCTCTTCACCGTAGAACATGCGGATGTAGCGCGCCTGCGTCGGCGTAAGGCGGCGCACCGCCCAGCTGAGATGCACAAAGTGCGGCTCGACGGGGACGTGCATTGGATGCATTCCGATTTCCTGCGGCAGGCTGTTCGCCTTGCGCGTGTTGCACGGGCTGCAGGCAGTCACCACGTTCGTCCACTCGTTGCTTCCGCCGCGCGAGAGCGGAATGAGATGATCGCGCGTCAGTGATTCGCGCGGCTTGAGCTCGAGCTGCATTCGCCCGCAATACTGGCAGCGATAGCGGTCGCGGGCGAAGAGAAAAGTGTTGGTGACCTGGCGGCGGAAACGGCGGGGGACGTGAATGAACCTCATCAGGCGGATAACCGCCGGACGCGGCATCGTAAGCCGCTCGGAACGAACCACCTTGTCGTGGTCCGCTTCGACGATCTCGGCCTTGCCGTCGATAACCAACCGTAACGCCCGTCTGAGCGGAACCATTGTCAGCGGCTCAAACGACGCGTTCAGTGCCAGACAGCCCACGATCAAGCACTCCTCCTTGTCCGCCCGTCAATGCGACGGCGCAATATACAACCGATTACTGCTAAATACCCGCGCGGGCCTCGCTTGGCACGTGAGTCAACCAGCCATAACGATCCGGCAGCCGGCCCTCGGCGATCCCCATGTACTGATCCTGAATGGCCAGCGTGATCGGCCCGGGCTTGCCCGCGCCGACCGGAATGCGGTCGACCGAACGGATAGGCGTTATCTCCGCGGCGGTACCGGTGAAGAACAGCTCATCGGCAATGTAGAGCATCTCGCGAGGCATCACCTGCTCGACGACTTCGATATTCATGTCGCGCGCGATGCGTGATACCGAGTCGCGCGTGATGCCGTTGAGTATACCCGCAGACAGCGGCGCGGTAATAAGCTTCCCGTCACGAACGAGAAACAGATTCTCGCCGCTTCCCTCCGCGACAAGACCGAAGGAATCGAGCATGATGCCTTCGGAATAGTTGTCCAGCCTCGCCTCCATCTTTGACAACTGCGAGTTGAGATAGTTCCCACCGGCCTTCGCCATTGTCGGGAACGTATCCGGCGCGGGGCGCCGCCAGCTCGACACGCAAACGTCCACACCCTCCGAAAGCGCATCGTGGCCAAGATATCGGCCCCACGTCCAGGGAATGATGAACACCTCCAGCGGCGTATCATTCGGAAGCACTCCCATCTGCTCACCCGTACGCAACGCGACCGGCCGCAGGTAGCAATGGGGGAGGTCATTTTCCGAAACGGTATCGACGCATGCCTGGACGAGTGAGTCCTGCGAGTATTCGAGGGGCATTCGGTAGATGCGGCAGGAGTCCGCAAACCGTCGCATGTGGTCGCCCAGACGGAAGATCGCCGGGCCCGAGGGGGTGGCGTAGCAACGAACTCCTTCGAATACACTCGATCCATAATGGACGACGTGGCTCATCACGTGG
>JAYUWU010000273.1:0-19370 GCA_043753365.1 Gemmatimonadaceae bacterium
CACTCAAGTTTTTCCTTCGCGGCGTAGATGCGCAGGTGACGTTCGTCCAGGACGCGGACGGGAAGGTGAACCAGCTGATCCTGCATCAGGGGGGCGCGAACATTCCCGGGAAGCGGGTCGAGTAGCGTGCGAGGCTCGACCCTGCTGCGCGGCGCAGCGATGATGCTGTCGTTGTCGGCGTGTGCGACTGGCCGTCCGGCGACTGCGCCCCACGTAACGATGCCGACGGTCAATATCACCGCCGGCAGAGCGTTCGATCACTACGAGCCGGTGCCTCACGAGGCGGCTGCGATCCTTGGATGTACGACGGCGCCGGGACTGCCCATCTGCCGGGTAACGGTACCAAGCCCCGAGGAGGATTCCGCATTTCAGGTCGAGGGATCGCGCCTTCGTGCGCACGACGAAGCGCGCTGCAGGGATCTCGGTCTTGCGATCGAGACGAACAGGGATCGCGTGCGGATGTATCCGATGGCGCTCGTGCGCGAGTCAGGCAACGGCAGGCTCTATGGCGTCGGGCACACGTACGAGCTTGGAGACGAGTGGATGGTAAGGGTTGCACGCCGGATCGACGACCTGAACGATCGAACCATGGAAGAGAAGAAACGCACGCTGCGCCACGAGATGTCGCATACAATCGGGGCGCCGGAGACGCCGGGAGATGGCTGGACCGCAGAGGACTACGCGGCGCGCTGCGGCTGAGCGAGAGCGATTGCGGAGTACGGATTACGGACTGAGCTGATTGCTGACTGCGGACGTATTGCGGACTGCGGATTACGGACTTTGCTGCGGTTCAGTCCGCATGCCGAAATCCGCAATACGTCCGCAGTCAGCAATCAGGTCAATCCTCGTTCCGCATTCCGCAATACGTCCGCAGTCCGCAATGCCCCACGTAAGCATCCTGTAAGAACCTTGAACGAAATCCCCCGAGGCCAAACTTTGCTGATATCCCAGCGTAGAGTCTGTGATGCATTCCGCCCATCACACCCTCAGGCCTACGGGACTTATGCTGCGCACAGTCGCACTCCTTCTCGTCGTTCCTTCTGTCCTGCTCGCGCAGGCAAGCGCCTCATCCTCTGATACGACTGCGAGACGAGTAGCGACAGCGACCCGCCGAACGCTCCCGATAACGATTGACGGCAAGCTCGATGATGCCGCATGGAGCAGTGCAATTCCGACATCCGGATTCACCCAGAGTTACCCGAATCCCGGTGCGGCCCCAGAGGATCCGACGGAAGTGCGTGTTCTATATGATGACCAGGCGATTTATGTCGCCGTGAAGATGACGGATTCGCGTCCCGATTCGATTGTTGCGCAGCTCGCTCGTCGCGACGCGTCGGGGATTTATTCCGATTGGGTGCACCTGACAATCGATTCGTATCATGACCGGAGAACCGGATTCAGGTTCAGCGTAAACCCGAAGGGCGTCATGAAAGACGTGTATACCTTCAACGACGGCAACGAGGACCTCAACTGGGACGCTGTGTGGGAGGCTGGAACGCGCGTCGATTCGACTGGCTGGAATGCCGAATACCGCATTCCCCTGTCGCAGCTGCGCTTCGGGAATGTTCCTCAGGGAACTGAGCGAGTCTGGGGATTCCAGGTTCAGCGTGACATTGCGCGCAGGCAGGCGCGGGACTCGTGGTCGAAGTGGACGCGCAATGACCCCGGCCTTATCTCGAAGTTCGGAGACCTGCGCGGTCTCGTCGATCTTGCGCGTCCGAGTCGCCTCGAGGTGATGCCGTATGTGAGCGCGCGTGCTACGCGCGCGCCGGGAGACGACAACAATCCGTTCTACAACTCTACCGATCTCACGCCCTCGATCGGCGGTGACCTGCGTTATGGCCTGCCCGGCGGGCTGACTCTTACCGCGACAGTAAATCCCGACTTCGGTCAGGTGGAAGTTGACCCTTCCGTCGTGAATCTCTCCGCATTCGAATCTTTCTTTCCTGAGAAGCGGCCGTTCTTCCTCGAGGGTTCTGACGTGTTTGGTTTCGGCCAGACGAGAAGCTTCAACAACTACGGCGGGCAGGAATACTTCTATTCGCGCAGGATCGGGCGTTCGCCGCAGCGGTTTCCCGGCGGTTCCATTGCCTACTCTGACGTCCCGGCGCAGACGACGATTGCGGCCGCGGCAAAGGTGACAGGAAAGGTTGGCTCGTGGACGCTGGGACTGATCGACGCGGTCACGCCTGAGGAGAACGCGCGGGTCGTGATGGAAGATGGCGAGGAGTCGGTGTCGGCAGTCGAGCCGTTCACCAACTATTTCTCCGGTCGTGCGCGTCGCGATTTCCGCGAGGGCAACAGTGTCGTCGGCGGGATGGTGACGTCGACACTGCGCAGCGTCGACGATCCGATCTTCAACGCGCTGCTGCGCTCTGACGCATCGTTCGGCGGTTTCGACTTCGAGCACTCGATGTTCAACCGCGGCTGGGTAGCAAGCGGGTACGCTGGTGCAACGCGCGTGTCGGGCAGCAAGGAGTCGATTGCGCAGACTCAGCTCAACAGCAGTCATTACTATCAGCGACCGGATGCCGACTACATCGAGTTCGATGAAGATCGCACTTCGCTCACGGGACACATCTCCGAGCTGGCCCTGCAGAAGAATGGCGCGTTGCACGGCTCACTCGCGCTCAAGCAGTCCAGCCCGGGACTCGAGCTCAACGACATGGGCTTTCAGGGACGCAGCGATTACCGGGCGATCTCAGCGCTCGTTGGATATCGGCGTGACAATGCGGGTAAGCGTTTCCGCGACTATCTCGTCTACGGCTATGCGAACCAGGCTTATAACTTCGGCGGAACCTCGATCCTGAGATCGGCTGCGGGCGGGGCCAATGCGACGCTCAGCAATTTCTGGAACGTCGGGTTGAACTACGGTGCAAACCCCCGTTATTACAGCGATCGGTTCACGCGCGGCGGCCCGGAAGCACGTGTGCCCGCAGGCTGGAACGCCGGCTTCGACGTGACGTCGGACAGCAGGTCGAAGGTGATTTACGGATTCGGGCTTGGATATTCGCGGACCGAGGCAGGTGGCACATCCCCAGGCGGTTATCTGAACGTCGACATGCGTCCGACCACTTCGTTGAGGATCAGGTTCAACCCAAGCGTGCAGGGAGGCAAGTCAACCGGTCAGTATGTGCGTGCAGTCGCCGACCCTCTCGCAACCAATACTTTCGGGCGGAGATACGTATTCGCTGACCTCGAGCAGACGACTGTGTCGATGGACACGCGAGTCGAGTGGACGTTCACGCCAACTCTGAGCCTGCAGATGTATGCGCAGCCGTTCGTGGCAACGGGGCGATACGAGAACTTCAAGGAGTTCGCCACGCCGCGCACATATGACTTTGCCGTGTACGGTGCCGATCGGGGGACGATCGCGCGTAATGACGGCTCGTATACTGTCGATCCTGATGGGTCAGGTCCTGCCGCGCAATTCCAGATCGGAGATCCGAACTTCAATGTGCGGAGCCTTCGTGGTAACGCTGTCATGCGCTGGGAGTATCGTCCTGGGTCCGCTCTCTTCTTCGTGTGGCAGCAGGAGCGCAGCGGATTCGAGCCTCTTGGTGATTTTGAGGCGAGACGCGACATCGGAGAGATTTTCCGCACTGTGCCGACGAACGTTTTCCTGATCAAGGCGACATACTGGCTCGGTAGATGATGGAGTTTCGCGACAAACGTTTCCTCACTGTCAGCGCCCTGGGAAGAATTATCAAACTTCAGTAATCTTTCAGGCGGCTGGCATGGCCGCGCATTTGCTGTCCCTTGAGCCGGGATGAGACTCTCACTCCGTTTCATAATTCCGCTGGCGCTTACCCTTGCAGCGCTGGCGTACGCGGTCACGCCCCTCGTCGACCAGCTCACGCTGCGATGGTTCACGCGTGACCTCGACCTGCGGGCAAGCCTCATCGTGAACGCGATTGACGGACCGCTCGCCGAATTTGTGGCGACGAACAACCCGCGTGGAGTGGAGCGGTTCTTCGAGCGCGTTGCGAGAGATGAAAGACTGTACGGGCTCGCGCTTTGCCCTGGCGGAAACGCACCGAAGATCGCCAGCGTAACATTCCCGGCCGAGATCGCGTGTGCTGATCTCGATAAGTACTCAACTGGATCAGGCAACATTCTTTCCGAGGAAGCCGGGCCACTCCTTGTATCGGTCCGTCCTCTTCACGTCAGTCCGGCGCGCGAGGCCCACCTGATACTCGTGCACGACATGAGCTTCGTAACGCGACGGAGTCAGGAGACCCGCACTTACCTCTTCTATTTTTTCGCTGGTCTCGCCGCGCTTGTCTCACTCATCACAGTTGTCATCGCGCAATGGAGCTTCCGAGGCTGGGTCTCGGGGCTTCGAGCGATTCTGCGCGGCGAAAGTCTGCGAGCCGGCGCAGCGCCGGAGAGCGTCGAGCTGCAACCTATTGCAAACGATTTGCGCGCGCTGATAAGGGATCTCGAGGCGGAAAACCGGTTCAGGGACGAAGAGCAGCTCACGTGGAGCGGCGCGAAGTTGCGGGAAATACTCGATCGCGAGCTGCGCGGCCAGCAGGTGATCATCGTCTCGAACCGCGAGCCGTACATTCACATGAGGCAGGGCGACAGCATCGGCGTGCAACGCCCGGCGAGCGGGCTGGTGACCGCGGTCGAGCCGATAATGCGCGCGTGCTCGGGCACATGGATCGCGCATGGCAGCGGTTCGGCCGACAAGCTCGTCGTCGATGACGATGACCGTATCGCAGTACCGGTGGACGATCCGGCATATTCGCTGCGCCGCGTCTGGCTGTCGCGGGAGGAGGAGGCCGGGTACTACTACGGTTTCGCGAACGAGGGCTTGTGGCCGCTTTGCCACATCGCTCATGTAAGACCGACGTTCCGCGCATCCGACTGGAAGGAATACGAGCGAGTAAACCAGAAGTTCGCGAGAGCGGTGCGCGAAGAGAGCCGGAGCCCGGACCCGATCGTTCTCGTACAGGATTATCACCTCGCTCTCTTGCCGCGCATGATCCGCGAGATGATGCCGGGCGCGACAATCATAACCTTCTGGCACATTCCGTGGCCAAACCCGGAAGCATTCGGAATCTGCCCCTGGCGCGACCAGCTACTCGACGGCCTGCTCGGGTCGAGCATACTCGGCTTTCACACACAGTTTCACTGCAACAATTTCGTCGATACAGTCGACAGGTTCGTGGAGGCGCGCGTCGACCGCGAGACGTTCACCGTGTCGCACCGGGAGCAAACAACGGCAGTCAAGCGGTACCCGATTTCCATCGACTGGCCACCAGAGCCTGAGTTGGTGGAGATGCCCGTGGAGCAGTGCCGTGAAATGATCCGCCAGCGGCACCACCTCCCGATGGAGCAGGCGATAGGTATCGGTGTCGACCGGCTCGATTATACCAAGGGAATTGAAGAGCGCCTGCGCGCTGTGGAACGCCTGTTCGAATTGCAACCGGCGTGGGTGGGGCGGTTTACGTTCCTTCAGATTGCCGCACCAACACGGGCAAGCATCGAAGACTATCAGGCCTATGAGCAGCGCGTCAGGTCATTGGTCACCCGCATCAATGCGCGCTTCTCCGACGGTGTTAATCCTGCCATCATATTGCTCGTGCAGCACCATGAGCCACATGAGGTATATGCCTACTATCGGGCAGCCGACGTCTGCTTTGTCAGCAGCCTTCACGATGGAATGAATCTCGTAGCCAAGGAGTTCGTCGCCGCGCGTGATGATGAAGCAGGCGTGCTCGTCCTGAGCCAGTTTACCGGTGCCGCTCGCGAGCTTCCCGAAGCGCTGGTCGTGAATCCATATGACGTGGAACAGTGCGCGGAAGCCCTGCACGTGGCGCTCACGATGCCGAGGCAGCTGCAGCGTGCCCGCATGCGGCTGATGCGCGGGCTGGTCAGCGAGTTCAACGTGTATCGATGGGCCGGCAGGATGCTGATCGACGCCGCGGAGATGCGTCGGCGCGGCAAGATCCTGGAGCGATCGCCAATCCCCGCCTCGTGGCCTGGTTCTGCGGCTGAGGTTCCGCGACGAACGAAGAGTGCGTCAGCCGACTAAATCGCGGCGTGTTGCCGCCGCGCGCGCACAAAAGAGCAAGCCTCCGCATCCCGACATGGATTGGGCGTGGTTCTTCGACATCGACGGTACCCTCGTGGAACTAGCCGATTCTCCCGACGTAATCGTCGTGAAGAGCGACGTCCCCCGTATGCTTGGCGAGCTGCACGAACTCACCGGCGGCGCCGTCGGACTCATTACGGGCCGGGCGATTGCCGATGTCGACCGAATGTTGCCAATGCCGGGAATCGCGATTGCCGGACAGCACGGACTCGAGCTACGACTCGCTGACGGAACGTTGCTCACTCACCCGCTTGCCTCGGAAAATCTCACCGGGGTTCGATCGCAGCTTCTCGACGCGGTCGGGAGACACGAGGGATTGATGGCAGAATACAAGGGTCTCTCGATTGCACTGCATTATAGAAATGCTCCAAAACTTGCGGGCTACGCTCACAAGATGATGCGATCGCTTCGCGCGGAATATGTGCCCGACTTCGTAATTCAAAAAGGCAAGCGTGTGGTGGAGCTGAAGCCTGCCGGCAAGGACAAGGGTGTTGCAATCGGAGAGTTGATGCTCGAGCCGCCGTTCTCCGGACGCACACCGGTCTTCGTCGGCGACGATGCGACCGACGAGTTTGGATTCAAGGTGGTGAACGAGCTCGGAGGCCACTCGATCAAGATCGGCGGAGGAAGAACCAACGCGACGTGGAGACTGCGCGACGTCGATGCGCTGATACAGTGGCTGGGCAATGGCGTGCGCTCAGCCTCAGGAACGACTCGATGAATCTTCATGATCTTGCGCTCATAGGAAACGGAACGATTGGCGCGCTGGTCGATGCCCAGGCACGGATATCGTGGTGCTGTTTTCCGCGATTCGACGGTGACCCGACTTTCTGCTCACTCCTTCGCAGGGAGTCGGAGGCAGAAAACGACTTCGGATACTTCGGAATCGAGGTCATCGACGCCGCGCGAACGGAACAGGAGTACATGGTCAACACTCCCGTGTTGTGCACGCGCGTGTACGACTCGTCTGGCGGATGCGTCGAGATCACTGACTTCTCGCCGCGCTATCGGCAATTCGGGCGGATGTTCGCGCCGATGATGCTTGTCAGGCAGCTTCGCCGCGTCTCGGGAAACCCGCGCGTCAGAATCAGCCTTCGTCCCGCGCAGGGCTACGGTCGCGAGCGGATGAAAATGAAGCGCGGCAGCAACCACGTCACCTACCTCGGCGGCCAGGTTACCCTGAGAGTCACCAGCAACGCAGGGATGACCGCTATCCTGGAGGAGGCTGCATTTTTCCTCGACCATCCGGTCACTGTGCTTCTCGGTCCCGACGAAACTGTCAATGAAGGCGTGGTCGAGCTCGGAAGGCACATGCTCGAGGAAACGATAGACTACTGGCGCACGTGGGTGCGCGCACTCGGCATTCCGTTCGAGTGGCAGGATGCAGTGATCCGCGCTGCGATCGCGCTCAAGCTCAACGTATACGAGGACACGGGCGCAATCATCGCTGCGATGACAACCTCGATCCCGGAAGCTCCCGGCACTGGCCGCAACTGGGACTACCGCTACTGCTGGCTGAGAGATGCGTACTTCGTCGTGAACGCGTTGAACCAACTCGGTGCAACGCGCATAATGGAGCGCTACCTCGGCTTCACTCTGAACATCATCGCCGGCGTTCAAGATCATCGATTGAAGCCGCTCTACTCGATCGCGGGACTCGCCGTTCCTGAAGAGACAGTGGCCGAACATCTCGATGGCTATCGCGGATTGGGGCCGGTGCGGGTTGGGAATCAGGCGTATCACCAGGTGCAGCACGATGTGTACGGGGCAGCAATTCTCGCAGCCCCCCACATCTTTTTTGACCAGCGCCTCATTCAGCGTGGCGATGCCGCTCTGTTCGAGCGGCTCGAGGTGCTCGGAACCGTCGCCGCAACACTGTACGACAAACCCGACGCAGGTATCTGGGAGCTTCGCGGTATCCAGCGGGTGCACACGTTTTCAAGCGTCATGTGCTGGGCGGGATGTGACCGGCTGTCCCGAATCGCATCGCACATTGGCCTCGCAGAACGAGCGGAATTCTGGCGCTCGACTGCAGACGACATGCGCGAAGTCATCCTCGAGCGGTCATGGAACGAGCGCCTCAACACTTTCGTCGCATCGATGGATGGGGAGACGCTCGACGCAAGCCTGCTCCGCCTCAACGATGTTGGATTCCTCGCCGCCGACGATCCGCGCTTTCTGGGAACCGTTGCTGCAATAGAGCGCGACCTGCGACACGGCGACTTCGTCCACAGATATTCCGAGGAGGATGACTTTGGCGTTCCCCAGAATGCATTCCTCGTGTGCACATTCTGGTACATCAATGCGCTTGCCGCGATCGGGAGGAAGGAAGAGGCAAGGAAGCTGTTCGATAACATTCTTGCCTGTCGCAACAGACACGGATTGTTCGCTGAGGACATAGATACAGAGACCAAGGAGCAGTGGGGCAACTTCGTGCAGACGTATTCGATGGTCGGCGTCATCGACTCCGCCGGGCGCCTGTCGAAACGGTGGGAAGATATGTATTAGAGATGCTTCAACCAGGAGATAACTGATGGCAGGCCCAGTAAAGCCGCGGCTCGACCGCGTTCTCGTTTCCGTGGATTTCGCCGAGCCTTCGCTGGTTGCGGCGCGCTGGGCCGCGAGATCGTTCGCGCCCGAAGCCGAGATCATACTCGCCCACGTGATCGAGCCTCCACCAGCAACACGGTCGAATGTCATGCGCTATCCGTCGATGGAGACGATAGTCGGCAATGTCCACGTAGATGCGGCGAAACGCCTCTCGGAGCTTTGCGATGTCGTCGCTCCCGGTCGCGCGCGCTCGGAGATCCGGGTTGGCATTCCCCATGACGAGCTGGTTCAGCTTGCGGGAAGTGTTGGCGCCGACGTGATCGTCGTTGGCCGTCAGGACCTCATGTCATCAGGCTGGGCGCGAATCGGAGTTACGGCTCAGCGGATACTTCGCAAGTCGCATGTTCCGGTACTTCTGGTAGCCGGTGTTCGCGAAGCGGCACCGCAGAAACTTCTTGTGGCAGTCGATGAGAGCGATACGACTTCGCAGGTAATCAGGTGGGGCGCATTCCTCACGCACCAGTTCTCGGCGAAGGCAATCGTTGTCCACGCGGCCGGAGTGGAAGAAGCTCCCGATGAGGATGCGTGGATCGACACCGAGATTGGAAAGGTTTCCGGCGTAGCGGCAATGGAACCGCGTATTACGCGCACGAACTCGCGTCCCGCCGAGTCGATAATCGAGGAGGCGCGGTCGCTTGGAAGTGAGCTTATTGTGATCGGGAGCCGCGGCGTCGGTGCCGCGAGCCAGTTGCTCTTCGGCAGTGTCGCGGAAAGCGTGCTGTTGTCGTCGCCTTGCCCGGTGCTCGTCGTGCTGCCGGGATAGAGCGTCAAGCCGGTTTCAGCTCTCCCACTGCCACTCGCAGCGACAACCATGCCGGCACGTGCAGTAAGGATTCGGGATCACGTGTGACTGGCCGGCCGCCTCGAGGCGGAGGCCGTGGCGCGACGCGCAGCTCGGGCAGGTTTCGTCATCGAGCGTTGCCACGTAAATCTTGAACGCCTTCCCTGAAGTCTGATCGTCCATCGCGCGGCAATATCGGGTGAAAACGGGTTGGCCGCCAACAAAAAAAGTTCGCCCCAAATGTACGCCGACGGAGATAATCGCTGTACGCTGCCGTACCGTAAGTCGTTGTACCCGAACGACTTGACTCGCTGAATCCGTGGGGAGAAGATGTTTGCGCCCACCCCGACTCACCCAGACGCGTCATCCCGAAGGAGCCGTTCTTGAGACATCCCAGCAAACCACCCGCGGGACGCGACCCGGAAAAGGGTTCGGCGACCAGGTAATAACTCCGCGCCGACGGGCGCATCTCGCTAACTTACCTGGGTGAGCGCCGTTCTCCGGCGCGTCCAACTCTCGACACGGGTCAATCAGTTTCTTTGCCCCTCCCTGCCGTCTGTTTGGGTTATCCCAACTACGGCGACCCGGGAGGGTCCATGGATTACCCGGACCAGAGGTCTGAGGTCAACAGGCTACTTCGCATGCTCGTTCGCAAAGACTACGAGCGACTCGCACCTCACCTCGAATCGATCGACCTCAAGGCAGGCGACGTTCTCGCGGCCGAAAACGAACCGTTTGCGCACGTCTTTTTCCTCGAGTCTGGTGTCGCATCGGTCACCAACCGGATTTCCGGTGGAACAGTCGAAGTCGGTACTGTCGGCAACGAAGGAGTCGTGGGACTTGGCGTCTACTTCGACCCTGGGGTCGGGATACCAAGCCGCACGTTCATCCAGGTGCCGGGACGTGGCAAGCGCGTCGATGCTGCAACGTTCACCAGCCTGGCGGACGAGAGTCCTGAATTCCGCCGGGTAATCAACCAGTACGCGCAGTCATACCTCATTCAGGTTGCTCAGACAGCCGCATGTAATCGCGCGCATTCGGTCGACGAACGTTGCGCCCGATGGCTCCTGATGACACACGACCGTGTCGGCGACTTGCTCACGTTTCCCCTGACGCACCAGTTCCTCGCGTACATGCTGGGTGTCCGGCGCGCCGGCGTCACAGTTGCCGCTGGCATTCTCCAAAAGGCCGGGCTCATTCGATACAGCCGCGGAAACATCACTGTACTCGACAGGGCCGGCCTTGAAGAGGCATCGTGCGAATGCTACGGGATCGTGCGCAAGCACGTGGATCGACTCACCATCTGACGATCCGGCACGGAAACTGGCAGCGGTTACAACCGTAGGGAGAAGAGTTCAAACCATCGGGTTCATGCCAGTGTCTGACCTCGCCTGAAAACCAATCTCCCATGGAGCACACCATGCGTCGCCATAGCGCAGCACTGCTGGCCCTCTTTTCACTGGTTCCTGCAGCGGTTCTCGCGCAGGACGATCTCTCATCTCCGAAGCGTGTGTTCAGCGACCAGGTCGCCAGCGGGTCCTGGCTCCGCATCCGTACGATGAAAGGCGACATCCAGGTTCGTGAATCGACTGGGGTGACAGCCGTCGTAACCGCAGTCCGCGGAAGCAGTCGCGGAAGTACGGGGAACATCACCTTCGAGGTAAAGCGTGACGGGTCGAACGTCACGATCTGCGCGATCTATCCGCACACAACCAGATGCGACGAGGATGGGTATCAGTCAAGATGGCGCCGCAATGACGGAGACCTCGCGTCGATCGACTTCACGGTCGAGCTTCCGAAGGGAGTGAAGATCTCCGCGTCCAGCGGCAACGGTGATGTTAGTGTCAGTGGCGCAGGCAACGAAGTGAGTGCAAGCTCAGGCAATGGCGAAATCAGGGTGCTCGGATCAGGCGGAAGAGTCTCGGCTACCACCGGCAACGGTGACGTCGAAGTGAGCAACGCGCGAGGTCAGGTCACGGCCAGCAGCGGCAACGGCGACTTGAGAGTTGGCACAACGCTTGGCCCGGTATCGGCATCGACAGGCAACGGGCGCATCGATGTGCGAATGGATGAGCTCAGCTCAGGCGACATGCGATTCAGCACCGGCAACGGCTCCATCGAGCTGAGACTTCCTGCCAACCTCTCGGCAGACGTTGTTGCGAATGTCAACCTGCGGAATTTCAGCACCGATTTCCCCATGACATTGCCCGGGAGATTCTCGGGTAGCAGGATCGAAGGAAAGATTGGTGAAGGTGGAAGACGCATCACGATGTCCACTGGAAACGGCAGCGTATCTCTCATGAAGTCGAACTGACCGAGTCACCTGAAGGCTTGCAAGAGCCCTCGCAGCGGGGGCATCGGCCGGGGCATCTGCCGTCTCGCCCGATGGAAATGGGTGGCAATTCGCTCGTATCCTACTATTTATTCTTTAGCGCGCGCAGCTTCCTGGAATCGTCTGACAAGCATGTCACACCCGTAACCAGCGACCTCGGCCAGATGAAAGAAGCGAAAGGTGAAGGTCTCGCACTGACCAACATGGCCGGCTGACAGGTGTCGGCAAAACTGCTCGTCCAGCCCGATGACGGCGCAGGTCCGGTGCTCGCCGCAATCGAAAAAGCGCGGAAGAGTATCGACACATATCTCTTCAAGCTTTCGCATCCCGAGGTAATCGATGCGCTGAGCGACGCAGTATCGCGTGGTGTATCAGTGCGAGCCCTCGTCGCGCATGCAAACAGCGAAGGCAGTAAATCGTTGCGGAAGCTCGAGTCGGCGCTGCTGAAGATCGGCGCTTCGGTGAGCAGGAGCGATGATGACCTGCTGCGCTATCACGGCAAGATGATGATCGTCGACTGCAAGACGCTCTACGTGCTTGGATACAACTTCACGCGCAAGGATATCGAAGACAGCCGAAGCCTTGGCATTTTCACTCAGGCAGCCGACCTGGTCGCAGAGGCAATCACGCTGTTCGAGGCTGACTTTGAGCGTCGTACTTATACGCCCACCCTCGACACGCTGCTCGTCAGTCCACTGAATTCGCGCTCATGCCTCCTTGAGTTGATCGCCGGCGCAAAGAAACGTCTTCTCATCTACGACCCCAAGCTATCGGACACCCTGATGCAGAAGGCGATAGAGCGTCGCGCGCTCGCGGGGGTCGAAGTCAGGGTGATTGGAAACGTTGAAGCGAAGCTCGAAGGAGTCGAGATAGAGCGAAGTCCTGCCGAGCGTCTGCATGTGAGAGCGATAGTGCAGGATGACCGGCGAGTGTTTATCGGGAGTCAGAGCCTGCGCCGCACGGCTCTCGAGAGGAGACGTGAGATCGGCGTCATTCTCGATGAGAAAAAGATCGTTGCCGGGGTTGTGGCGATTTTCGAGAAAGACTGGGCCGGTGGAGACGGCGCTGAGAAGCGGCAAGGTCGCGCGCTCAAGATCGCGGTGGCATAAAAACAACAAAAAGGGGAGTGGTCGCGAGTGGTCGTGAGTTGCGTGAGGGCCTCTCCCCGCCCACATGGTTCCGGTTGGCCAGCATCGACGATTTTTGGGTAACTGCGCAGTTACAAAAACCAAAGGCCTGATGCAGAACTGACGGGACGATATCAGTCACGCGGAGAGTCACTCCCCCAACTCGCGACCACTCGTGACAACTCCCCCCTTTTTGTTCCCGTAGTTCTCAAGAATTGCGATACAAAATTCAGGTGGTCTGCTGGGGGATCGTGAAACTGAAAGTGGTGCCTTCGCCTGGCAGGCTTTGCACCGATATCACCCCACCGTGCGCCTCGACGATTCCCCTCGCGATCGAAAGTCCAAGCCCTGTCCCGAGACTCGCGCGGTCGTGAGCCTGCCAGAACGGTTCGAAGAGGTGCGGAAGGTTCTCTTCCGGAATTCCAGACCCCGTGTCAGCTATTGAGAAGCACATGTCCCCGTTCAGTTCCGGCTGTGCAGCGACGGTAATCTTCCCGCCCTCTCTCGTGAACTTGATCGCATTGCCGATGAGGTTCGAGAATACCTGGAGCAGCCTGTCGCGATCGGCAACTATCGTTTGAGGCGCCGAATCCGACAAAATCTCGAGCCGGATATTCTTGCTTTGCGTCTGGGGCCCGAACTGCTCGTCGATTTCGATCAGGAGCCCCGGCAGGTCTATCGGACAGAAGCTCACTGCCAGCGCGTGGCCCGACTGCACCCGTGCGGCATCGAGAAGATCGTGGATCAAGCGGTTCATGCTGTCGACGGTTCGCCGAACGATCTGAAGGTGATGGGCTCGCTCCTTCTCGTCTTTCGGATTCGCCGACATCAGGTCCATGACCATGCCAATCGTATGGAGGGGATTCTTGAGGTCATGCGACACGACGCGAAGCATCTGATCGCGATACCGGAGGGCATCTTCAGCCGCCATTCGTGCACTGTGCTCACGCTCGATCACAAGTACTCTGCCGAGCGCGGCTGACACGAGATCTCCGAGAGCCGTTGCGTAGGCAGTTTCAGAATCAGAGAACCGATCGGCAGTGCCGTCGGGAACGAGCACGAGCGCGCCAAAAGGTCCCGCGTCCAGGTTGAGCCGAATGCGAAGCACGCCTGCTTCTTCTATCGGCGCCTGCGTCGGGCCGTCAGGTGCGCCGATTACCTCTACCTGCCCATCGCGGAGGCGTTCCAGGTAGACAGCCTTGCTGCGAGTCCACAACATCGCCGCCTCTGCCACCTGCCGCGCGATCTCCTCAACGCTCGGCGCACTGTTGAGCGTGCCCGCAACGTGGTGCAGTGAGGCCTCTTCCTCTACACCCTGACGCAGCTGCGCAGCGAGGACGTCGAGACGGCGGACGAGCCACCCGACGACGACAATCACCAGCAATGCGACGAGAGCAAGGGCAGATACAAGGGCAGTCGCCCATCGCTCGTCGCTTCGGACAGTCGCACGCATGGCGCTTTCTGCCTTGATGACTGCGCCGTTTGCCTGGTCGGCAGCTCGGAGCACTGCGTCAACCCTTCGCTCGCCTTCAGTGAGCGACCGAATCAGCTGTTCGCGCGTACGGGTGCCGGCGAGGACTTCCTGCGGTTCCTCCAGCCATGCCTGCTTGCGCGCATGAAGCTCGGATACGGCAGTGGCGACTTCAGGGCCGAGCTGGGGGGCGAGGCGGAGCAGGCGCTCCGTCGCCTCGCGGTCCCTGTCGAGCGCAACCTTGAAGTCGTCGAGGAAAAGAGTGTCGGCGGTGAGCTCGAATCCGCGGATGGCGGCGAGCTCTGACGCGAATGCGTTCTGGACTTCGAGGAGTGAATTTCGAGTCGGGAGAGCGACGTCAGTGACCCGCTCGCGGAGCCTCTCGGTGTGTCTGCGTGCCCACAGCGGAATTACAACGAGCGTCGCGAGCAGGATGCCGGTGACGAGGGGCATGTGCCTCATCCACCGGCGCAGTGGCTCGCGTCGTTCGAGGTTTGCCGCGATCCTGTGTCGCGGCGTCACAGTCCCTGGCACCGGGTACCGAGTGCTTTCCTGGCGTTCGCTCCGCTAGTTCATGTCCGCAAATGTCTCGCGAATCTCACCAAGTGCCCACTCGAGGTCCTCGCGGGTCACAACGAGCGGCGGAGCTATGCGCACGACGAAGTCGTGAGTTTCCTTGCAGAGGAGGCCGCGTTCCATCAGCGCTTCGCAGAACGGGCGAGCCGATTCGGTCAACTCGACTCCGACAAGGAGGCCGCGGCCGCGAATCTCGCGGATCTTTGGATGCTCGATTGACTTGAGCTCACGTATGAACCACTCGCCAAGTTCTGCCGATCGGTCAGCGAGCTTCTCTTCCTTGATGACGTCGAGCGCAGTTCGCGCGACCGCGCAGCCGAGCGGGTTGCCGCCGTAAGTGCTGCCGTGGCTTCCCGGGCCGAACACGTCCATGATCTCACGGCTCGTTACGAATGCCGACACTGGGTAGAAGCCGCCCGACAGCGCCTTGCCCAGGATGTATGCATCGGGCTTCACCCCTTCGTGATCGCACGCAAATGCTTTTCCTGTGCGGCCGAGGGCTGTCTGGATTTCGTCAGCGATGAACAGCACGTTGATGCGGCGGCAAAGCTCGGAAACCGCGCGGAGGTATCCGTCGGGCGGGATGAGGATGCCGGCTTCACATTGAATTGGCTCGAGCAGGATCGCGCATGTGTTCGGCGTGATCGCTGCCTCGATTGCCGCCACGTCGCCGAACGGAACCGAGACGAATCCTGGAGCGAATGGTCCAAAGCCGTCCTGATAACTTTTCTCTGAAGAGAATCCGACGATTGTCGTGGTTCTTCCGTGAAAGTTGTTGTCGCAGACGATGATCTCCGCCTGATCGGTTGGTATCTTCTTGGTCCTGTATCCCCACCGGCGAGAGGCTTTGATCGCGGTCTCGACGGCCTCGGCGCCGGTGTTCATCGGCAGCACCGCGTCCATTCCGCAGAATTCAGCCAGCTCCTCGCAGAAGAGTGGCAGCTGGTCGTTCCTGAATGCGCGTGACGTCAGAGTGACGCGTTCCGCCTGCGCGCGCATCGTGTCGAGGATGCGCGGGTGGCAGTGGCCCTGGTTGACGGCCGAGTAGGCGCTGAGGCAATCGAGGTATCGTTTGCCGTCAACGTCGAAGAGCCAGGGTCCTTCTCCGCGCTCGACGACTATGTCGAGGGGGTGATAGTTGTGAGCGCCCCATTTGTCTTCGAGTGCGACGAGGGATTGGGCGTGGGTTTCTGCATGGGCGGTCATTCTTTTAAGCTCCGGGCTTGATCCTCCGCAAAGTATCACCCGGGTGTTCGATGAGTGAGGGCTGCGGGTATCCGTTGTCCCTGGAATCGCACCGCCTTCGGGCCGAAATCAGCGCTTCAGGACAACCTTGGCGCGCGGTGCGCGGCGCGGATGCTTTTGCGAAATCTCCTCGATGATGCGAACTGTGCGGGCCGCGGCATTTCGCCAATGCGACTCTACAGCGGTCCGCGCGTCTGCAGGCTCTCCCTTCCGGATCGCTGCGATGATCCGAAGGTGTTCTGAGATCGAAGGGTCGTAGGAGGCGGTGCTGCGGGTTCCGTACACCCATTCGTATCGCTGAACGTGCGGCCGCACACTGTCATAAACCCCGCGGAAGCGGTCTCCCGTCGATTCGTAGACAAACCTGACGTGGAATGCCGTCTGGAGCTCGAAAAGCCGATCCTGGTTGCGAGGACGGCTCTCGGCGGCGTCACACAGCTCACTGTTGATGCGTTTGAGATCGGCTACAACAAGCAACCTCGGCGTATCCGGAATTCTGGTGACCGCCTGTATGGCGTAGCCTTCGAGCGCGCCCATCAATCCCCACAACTCGCGAACGCTTTCAGAGTCAAGCGGGGTAACGGCAAGCTCGGTGCGTCTTCCACCGGAAATGGGTGCGAGGTACCCCTCGTGGACCAGCTGGGCGAATGCTTCCCTGATCGGTGTACGACTTACGCCAAAGTGTCGCGCCATATCTGCTTCGCGCACCCGATCACCCTCCCTGATGCGGCCCCTGATTATGAGATCGCGAAGACCTTCATAGGTGCGGTCGGGCAGGGTGCCATGATCGCCAGGTGGTTGGGCCATTCTTGTGCTCCTGAGAGTCAGAAATAGACAGCAGCGGCAGAATATACGGCTTCGGCGAGCCTGCCACGAAATCAAATATGCTGCTGACAGATCCAATGTATGCATTGGAGTCGTAGCTACCTCAAGGGTCGCACACTACTCGGACCGCCTGAGCGCAAGCGTTCCGTGCTGAAACGACAATTGGCCCATTGTATGCAATGACGGCCATGCACTATCCGGAGCGCGTCAGCATCGCGGTAGCGGGAATTACAATCATTTGGGGGTTAGGCAGAATGTCAGACAGAAAAGATCCACTCGTCCTGTCGAGTGCCGCGCAGCTCTGGGAGCCGGGCACGCGACGCAATTTTCTCCGGCTCATGGGCATCGGCGGCGCAGTAGTGTTCCTGCCTGGCATGCTCACGGGTTGTGAAGACGGCTATACAGAAGGCGGGGTAACGGGTCCCGGCACCGGTGGGGGACCAGGTACCGGAGCAACAGTCACTATCGACTTTGCCAAGGGCGACGTCGCGGTGCTTCAGTTCGCCTACGCGCTGGAACAGCTCGAAGCTGACTTCTACACTCGTGTAGCAGCGAACTTCGGCGCATCAGGTTTGAGCTCGGCCGAACAGGTGATTTTCACGGACATCAAGAACCACGAAATAATTCACCGCGAAGCGCTCAAGACAGTGCTCGGCCCGACCAACGGCTTTACGCTCAACCCTGTTTATAACGGGGTCAACTTCAATAACCGCGCTTCCGTTCTGGCTACCGCCGGGGCGTTCGAAGAGCTCGGTGTTGCCGCGTACAACGGTGCGGCCCAGTACCTGACGAACGTGAACAATCTCCTCGTCGCCGGAAAGATCGTCTCCGTCGAGGCGCGTCACGCATCAGCGATCGCCGACCTCATTACTCCGAAGACGGCGTCTTTCGCTCCCAAGGCGTTCGATGACGCGTTCTCGCCAGCAAAGGTCGCCACGGCTGCACAGGCGTTCATCACACAAAAGCTCGCGTTTGCCGGATCGATCCCGGCTTTCGTTCAGGGCCCCAACAACAACGGTTGAGGAATCACAATGGAACAGAAAACACTCATTGACGGACTCGATCCGGAGCTGATGGCCCCAATCGTTTCCCGCCGCGACGCGATTGCGAAAGGAGCATCGGCGAGCTCCAAGGTGATGGCAGCCCTTGCCCTCGGGTCGATCCCGATCGCGCTTGGGGCACTTGCGAAGGACGTCTATGGCCAGGCTCCGTCGGACGTTCTGGACGTACTTCAGTTCGCTTTGACGCTCGAATATCTCGAGGCAGAGTTCTACACTCGCGGCGTCGCGGCGGCAGGACTGATCCCGGCTGCGGACTCAGTGGTCTTCGCCACTATCCGCGACCACGAGAACACGCACGTAACTGCTCTTCGATCAATCATTACCGCCAAGGGTGCAACGCCGGTTGCAAAGCCCAATTTCGACTTCACAGCAAAGGGCAACGTCGCGGGTTTCAACTTTGGCGCGGCGCAGTACGCAACATTCCAGGTTCTCGCGCAGGCGTTCGAGGATACCGGAGTGCGGGCGTACAAGGGACAGGCAGGCCGCCTGATCAATGACAAGGCGGTACTTACGGCAGCGCTGACGATTCACTCAGTGGAAGCGCGGCACGCCTCGATGGTGAGGCGCATGCGCGGCAAGAAGGGCTGGATCACCGGCAATAGCCGTGATGATCTGCCGGCTTTCACGCAGGGGATCTACAACGGCGAGGATAACGCCACCCAGGCGGGTCTTGACATCACGGCGCTTGGAACAGGCAACGGTGGGATTGGTGGAGTGACCGAAGCCTTCGACGAGCCGCTGACGAAAGATCAGGTACTGGCTATCGTCGCGCCGTTTCTGGCGTAGCACAACGGAGCGGATGAGCCGCGAAGCGGCTCATCCGTCTACCGCCAAAATTATGGAGTCGAAATGAAGTGGAAGCATGGGAAACGAATGCTTGCCGCGATGGCATTTCTCGTCACGGCAGCATGCGCCGTTAAAGAGACCCCCGCTCCCGCGGGTGATACCTCCCTCACTATGGATTCAGGAACGATGACACAGGCCGGGCAACCAATGGCGACGCCAGAGCCGCAGATGCAGGCAGTACTCGACCAACTCGCATCCCTGGGCGGCAAGCCAATTGAAACTCTTACTGCGACCGAGGCGAGACAACAGCCGACGCCGACGGATGCCGTGAAGAAGGTGCTCGAGATGCAGGGCAAGCCGACAACGCCCGATCCCGCCGTTGCGTCGGTCGACCGCAATATCACAACGTCGACAGGCTCGCTGCCGCTGCGCATCTACACGCCAAAATCTGGC
>JAYUWU010000274.1:0-2715 GCA_043753365.1 Gemmatimonadaceae bacterium
GAGCTTCCGTTTCTGACCGCGGTAATCCTGGGATCACTGCACGCCTTCGAGGCCGACCACATGGCCGCGGTGACTTCGTTCGTCGTCCGGAAGCCAGGGCCTCGTGACGCCATCCGCTTCGGCCTTCAGTGGGCGCTCGGTCATGGCGGAGCCATTCTGCTGGCCGGCGCGTTCCTGATTCTACTCGGCCTCAGGATCCCGGAAAACGCGACCGGCATCATGGAACGCCTGGTCGGTGTCGCGTTGGTGATTCTCGGTGCCTCGACCGCGTGGGTCGCACACCGCGCGCATCTTCGCGCACATTCGCACCCTCCCACACTCACAAACTCTCAAACTCGCGCCCCGGCGGCGCTGGGGCTGATGCATGGTCTTGCCGGCGCCGCACCCGCAGCCGCCCTCGTGCCCCTCGCCCTTGTCGATTCGGCGGCCGGTGGTCTCGGCTATCTGCTGCTGTTCGCGCTCGGTACAGCGGTCAGCATGGCGGCGTATGCGGTCGCGTTCGGTATCTTTGCCGCGCGCGTATCGGGCATCGGTGAGCGGTTCAGCCGCGGCATCGGACAGCTCACCGGCCTCACGACCATCGCGATCGGACTCTTCTGGCTGATTCGTTGACGCACCTGCTGATCACGCGACGTCGCATTCCTCTCGATCGGTTCGAAGAATACACCGTGCTATGGAGTGTAGTGCGCACTGCCGCGGAGGTGGCGGATGCACGCGCCTGGGTGTTCGAGGCGGAGCACAGCGGCGATCGCTTCGTTGAATTCATCGAGTGGAAGCAAAACGATGAAGTGAGTGTTCTCGACGACGCGGATGTCATCGCGGCACTGGCCGACCTGAACGATGCATTTCACATAGAGGATTCGGAAACGTGGCTCGAAACGAAGATCTGAAGCAGCTGCACGCGCTGCTGCTCGAGAAGTCCATAAAGCAAGGTGATTTTGTTCTCGCGAGCGGCAAGCGATCGAACTACTACGTGGATGCGCGCCTTACGACGATGTCCGGTCGCGGCCAGCTCCTCATCGGCGCCCTCGGTCTTGCCGAAATTGATGAGGCGGGCTGGGAACCCGATGTTGTGGGTGGCTTGACCCTCGGTGCGGATCCGATTGCCTACGCGATCGCACACGCAGCCGCACACACGCACCGCAAGCTGGATGCGTTCACGGTTCGGAAAGAAGCGAAGGCCCATGGCACCGCGAAACTGATCGAGGGCTCGTTTGTCCCCGGCATGTCGGTCGTGATCGTCGAAGATGTGATCACGACTGGCGACTCTGCACTGAGAGCTGCGGCATCGATCGTTGAAGCAGGTGGAAAGGTACGCGGTGTTCTTGCTATCGTGGATCGCGAAGAGGGCGGCCGCGAGCGGATCGAGGCGGCGGGCTTTGAGGTGAGAGCGTTGGCGCGTGTGAGTGATCTGTTGGGAAAATAGGGATTGTTACCTGCGAGAATTACAACATTTGAAACTGCAACAGAGAGAACATTCTGAATTGTTCGTCCATCCGGTGAATTCCTGGACAATCCAAATTCTCATTTTGTTAGTTTGGAAACATGGCGGAAGGATTCGTGTAAGCTCCTACCGTTGAGATTCCCGCTACTGACTGACTTTTGCGCGTATCCTTTCCTCGAGGATGCGCGCTTGACCCAATAGCGCTTCGTGCTCGACCGTGTAGATCCTTATCAGCTCGATGTGCGCACCAACTTCCGGATGGACCCGCATCGTGCCCGGGACGTAGGCACCCCGGTCTCCCTCAAAGAGATGCGGCATTAACATTTCTTCAGTGAGTGTAGTGTAGCGTTGATAGCGGTCACGCAATGACTGCACACGATTGAAGAAGACCGTGAGCTCCCAGAAAAGCTGCGCGTCGATGACTTCGATGCCACCGCTGCCCAGCATCGCTTCCCAGGCGCCAACAGGCGGCCCTTCGCCACCCGATTCGCGATAGATGGGAGGTCTCGCGTATTGGGTGGTATCGCGCGTGTCCCACCGATTGAGCTCCGCCTGCATCCGCCCATAGACCGTATCGCCGTAAACATGGAAGTCGTTGAGTGAGGAGGCCAGCACGGAGTAGATCTGCGCGGTCTCGTGTCGCCGTTCCTGCTTTTCGCGGTAGTTGTCAACAATAAATGCGGCAGACACACCGATAAACACGACCAGCAGCTCGAAGCTGAGCCTGGTTACCGTTTCCTTCGTCAGAAACGTTTTTAGTGAGGTCATGGCGTGCTGGTCGGACCCGGCCAGAGCTTCGTTCGATCCACGTTCCGGGTCAGATCCTCCAGCTGTTCCTGCGCCGCGCGCAGGTTGTTCTCGTACTGCCAGCGCCTCTCCAGGTCCATGTTGTCCCGGAAAAAATCACTGCCCATGATCGTGCCGGGCGTTCCTTCCATGACGTTCACCACATCGCCCAGGAAGAAAGTGGATGCACCGGTATCCATTGCATTCACGACCTTGCATTCGAATGCCGCAATGCAATCCTCGAGCAGGGGGCAGCCGGTCACGCCATCGATGGTTTCGATGGTGGACAGCTTGTTGCTATCCCGTCCGCTCTGCATTCCGAGATGATAGATCAGATTGAACTGATCGTTGCGCAGCAGATGCAATGCGAACAGCCCGCTCGAATAAATCAGGTCGTGGCTCAGATTGGGTTTTGAGACGTAGATCGAGACGCGCGGAATGGATGGGACCAGGGATGCGCGCTGCGCGGAATTGGCGATGAAACC
>JAYUWU010000275.1:0-6831 GCA_043753365.1 Gemmatimonadaceae bacterium
TGTCGTAACTCGGCGCTCGCTCCGTTACGCAATTCGGTTGGCTCAGCTCATGTTCTGTCTTGCCCGCTCAACTCCGCTCAATCTGAGGGAGGGGGTTAAATATTCCTTTTGATTCCCGTTAAAGGTTCAAACAAAAACACTTCAATTCTTCATCGCGACTCCAGCCGCGCATTCGTATTCTCAATCAAGGTCAGTTGTGCTCGATCCAACGGTTAGTCGCATCCAGCACCGCCAGAACTCCAGCAGACTCGGCACTCTCCTTCATCTCCACACTGCCAGTCAACACCTTGTTGTCCCGGCCACTCCTCACGCTCACCGCCACAAACACGAAAGTGCGGTCAAAAGCGTCGAACACCTTGACTCCCTGAACGCCAAGCTGCCCTTCCCTGTTGTCCGCATCTGCTATCGCAAGCAATGTCGCCCGCGCCGCCAGCTCCACCCTCGACCGGTCACCCTCTATTCCGAGAGCTTCCCCGATGAATGACGCACTACCCTTGCGTAACGTCACACGACACGACAATCCCTTCGACCTGGACCCCCTTACCTCGACATCCTCAAAATAGAGCCGCCGCGCAAATGGTCCCGTACGCGAAGATGACGCCGTCCTCTCCTGACTCTCACCACCACTCGACTGAGCAGGAGCGACAACCGGAGAAGGAGCCGCCACAGGCTGCCTTACCTCAGGGTCCAGCAACTTTGGCTTCGTCTCACTCGTCGTCGCAACCGAAATCTTCCGATGATCAATACGCATCGACAAATGCGCGATCAGCGCACTCTCGATATTCCGAACCATCTGCTTCGGCGTAAGTTCCGATGTCGTTAAAACGTGGATCTGGTCTATCGCCCCTGAATCACCTGCTATGATTCTCGCGGAGATCACCCCTGGCAGCGTAAGTATCAGCTCTTCCGCACGCTTGATCGGGAGAACACTGCCCGCTATCGGTGAAGTCACTTGAACCCTGGTTGGCTAAGTCGATGCTGCCCCGCTGGAAACGGGGGACAATATTCAACTGGCATGTTCTTTTATCAAGCGAAAATCAGCGCGCCGGAATTCCAAAGTCGCGCAGTTTCCTGTACATGGTCCGCTCCCCGATGCCGAGAAGCTCCGCCGCTTTTCGACGGTTGCCCTTCGTTTCAGCCAAAGCGGCAGTTATCGCGGTCTTTTCTATCTCCGCCATCGTCATCCCAGGACCAATCGTAAGCGTCACCGGCTGAGGTCCCTTAGGCGGCGGTTCGATCGCTCCTGCAAGCCCGGAATTTTCCACAGAACGCGCGCTCTCATTACCGTTGCTCGCAATCACGCGTTCGCCCACACGGCCATCAGCGGCACGCGCCTCGGCCACCGCATGCTGCCCTGACCCGACGTCGTTCACGCGCCCCCGCAACTCCTCGATCTGAAGCTTCAGCTCCACAAGACTGCGCACGATGAACTCCAGCTCACGCCCGCCAGCCTGCATCGACCCACGCAGCACCGGGCCAACACGCACCGGAAGAAAACGCGCGCCCCCTTCACGGATTTCGCGAGGAATGTCATCTGCCGTGATCTCACGACCAGGCGCAAGAACAACCATGCTCTCGACGAGATTCCGCAGCTCGCGAACATTCCCGGGCCACAGATACGTCATCATGATCTGCATCGCTTCCGCAGAAATTCCGTGGAACGGCCGTTCATGCTGAGCCGAATAGTCCTTTACAAACTGCCTCACGAGCAGCGGAATATCTTCGGGCCGGTCGCGCAACGGAGGCAGGTACATATTCAGAACGTTGAGCCGGTAGTAGAGGTCGGACCTGAAAAGCCCCTCCTCCACTCGCTGCCGCAGCGGCTGGTTGGTCGCCGCCACAACCCTGACATCTACCTTGATCGGCGCAACACCTCCAACCCGTGTCAGCTCGCGCTCTTCCAGCACCCTCAGGAGTTTAACCTGCGTCGCGGGCGGGATCTCCCCGATCTCATCGAGAAAAATCGTCCCCGTATGCGCCAGCTCGAACCGGCCAAGCCGCCGCTCCGCAGCGCCGGTGAACGCCCCTTTCTCATGCCCGAACAATTCGCTCTCGATCAACGAGTCGGTAAGCGCGCCTACATTGACCGCGATAAACGGCTTGCCCCGCCGCTGGCTGAGCCTGTGTATGCCGCGCGCAACGAGCTCCTTACCCGTGCCGCTTTCTCCTTCGATCATCACCGTGCTGGACACCGGCGCCATCTGCTCGATCTTCACCAGAACGCCGCGAATCGCGTCAGACTGCCCGATCAGCCCCGTCTCCTTTACCAGTCGCTGGCGGTCAAGCGCACGCCTGACGATCGCCGCGAGCTCCTCCGTCGGCACCGGCTTTGTGTACACATCCACGAAACCCAGTCCCCTCAGCCTTTCCCGAAGGTCAGGATCCTCTACATCAGCAAGGCCGATAACTGCGACACCTTCCCACAGCTGCTCGCGAACAACCTGCAGATTCGCCTGATCGGCAATTGCGCCCGTCAGCACGATCACTTCGGGACCCGATCTGGTGATCTCACGCCTGATGTCGTCAAGCGGGGACACCATCACAGTCTCAACCCCGGCCTGCTCGAGCACGGCATTCAGCCGAACTGCACACTCAACATCAGTAAGCGTGATGAGCGCCTTCATTGTACAGTACCACGATCGTGGCGCGTGACGACTCCGGTCATAACGTCCACAGCATGTTCGACTATGCGCTCGAGCACGCCAAGCGTATCGCTGACGCCGCGCGGCGACCCGGGAAGATTGATCACGAGCGTGCGACCCCTGATTCCTGCGACGCCGCGAGACAAGGCCGCTCTCGGGAACTCGCCCCAGGTCGCGGCTCGCAGATATTCCGCGATTCCCTCCGCTTCGCGCTCGAGCACAACGCGGGTCGCCTCAGGAGTCACATCACGGGAAGACAAACCAGTGCCGCCGGTAGTCAACACGAGGTCGACGGCTCCGCCGTCGCAAAGGCTCACGAGCCGCGGCACAATCCGGGAGGTCTCGTCCGGTACCTGCTCACGCGACGCAACAGTGTAGCCGCGGTGGCTGCACCATTCGCGAATCGCCTCCCCGGATTCATCGCGCCTCGCGCCGTCGAATGACGAATCGGATACGGTTACGATGGCAACTCGCATCAGAGGTGCGAGCCGTCCTTGTAGAAGGGCATCTTCTCCACCGTAGCCGGAATGCGCTTGCCGCGAATCTCTATCTCGAGAGAAGAACCGGGCGCCGCTGAGTCGGCAGGAACGTACGCCGTGCCGATCGGGATATTCAGTGTCGGACTCATGGTACCACTTCTCACTTCGCCACTTGGCTCGCCGCTCACGAAGACCGGATAACCATGACGCGGAAACGACCGCTCCTGTGTGGTGAATCCAACAAGCTTTCTCGGCACACCGCTCTCTTTCTGCGCGACCAGCGCATCACGCCCGACGAAGTCGTCCTTCTTCAGCTTGACGAGCCACTGGAGATTAGCCTCGAGCGGAGTGACAGTGTCGTCAATATCGTTGCCATAAAGAGCCATTCCCATCTCCAGGCGCAGTGAATCGCGGCAACCAAGCCCCGCCGGCGTCACTTCCCCATGCTCCAGAATCGCGTTCCACACTGCGACCGCGCTTTCATTGGGGAAGTAGAGCTCGAACCCGTCCTCTCCCGTGTAGCCAGTACGCGAAATGAGAATCCCATCGATTCCTGCGACTGAGCCATGCGTGAAGTGGTAGTACTTCACGGCTGACAAATCGGCATCGGTCATCGTTTGCAGAATCGCCGCGGCCTTCGGGCCCTGCAGGGCAAGCAGAGCCGTTGAGTCGCTGACGTCCCCGAGCACGGCATCGAACTTGTCAA
Source organism: Gemmatimonadaceae bacterium (assembly GCA_043753365.1). Classification (GTDB taxonomy): domain Bacteria; phylum Gemmatimonadota; class Gemmatimonadetes; order Gemmatimonadales; family Gemmatimonadaceae; genus UBA4720. The sequence continues at coordinate 3,828 of JAYUWU010000275.1, forward strand.
GATGGCGGGATATGTGAGCGAAATCCTTGGCGGCATTCGACGCGTTGACGACCATCATGATGCGATCGCCTGATCGATAGACAAGGCAGTCATCCACTATCGTTCCGCTGTCGTTGAGAATCGTCGAGTAGTGTGCCTGGCCTAAGGCAAGCGCGGCCACGTCGTTGGTAGTGACATGGTTGACGAAATCGACGGCCCCCGGGCCGGTAACTATGAACTCGCCCATGTGGCTCACATCGAACAAACCCGCCTGCCGCCGTACCGCGTGATGTTCAGCGGTAATGCCCGAGGGGTACTGAACCGGCATGAGATACCCCGCGAACGACACAAGCTTTGCGCCAAGCGCGGCATGGGTATCGGTGAGCGGGGTGCGCTTAAGTGTTTCTGTGGAGTCGGCTTGCGCCATCTGGTGAAGCTCCGGCTGTGGTGCGGGGGCCAACTCCCCCAGCCGGTCAATATGGCAGAAAAGGGTCCGCCGAGGAACCTCGGCCTACCGGTCGGCCAGCTCGCCGCCCCCGATGTGCCTCACCTCGCCGACTTCCGGCGCCGTTTTTGTGATGATTCCCTTGAGGACTTCCCACAAAACGAGCGGGCGCGGCTTGTCGTTCTTCATGTAAACGACGGAATCTGCCTCGACAAAAACCAGAGTTATCCTGGGGTCGGTCTCGCTCCCGTCGCGCTCGCCCCCTTCGTCGGGAAACCATGCCCGCCAATCCGGCTTGTACAACGACTTGATCTTCTTCCTGTCACGCGTTATTCGCGCAACGCCGCTGACCGACACCCATTCCCGGGTCTTGTTGTTGAAGTACGAGCAGCAAACGTGGGGATCCAGAAGCAGCTCATCGAGCTTGTTGGTGTCCGCATCGGTGACGAACCAGAGGTCGGAGTCGTTGATTCGCTGCTGGGTGGCCATCGGCCGCGAAACGAGATGACCGTCATGACGGCGCGTCGTGAACATCGCCGTCTCGATTCCCTCGATGAGCCGGTCGAGCTCCTCGAGCTTTTTCTGTGCTGTAGGCATGACTCGTCAAAGTGCATGAGGCATGCCCCGATCCTGTCAGGCGCGGGAGAGTCCTGCGCCGCCCATCAAATGCGCCATAATGGCTTTCTGGATATGCAGGCGATTTTCGGCCTCATCCCATACGACACTCTGCGGTCCGTCTATGACACTCGCCGCTACTTCTTCACCGCGATGGGCAGGGAGACAATGCAGGAAAATCGCGTCCTGCTGCGCGCGTGACATCAGCGCGTCGTCGACGATGAAGCCCTTGAACGCCTTCTCGCGGACAGCCTGTTCATCTTCCTGCCCCATCGACGCCCAGACATCGGTGTTCACGACATCTGCGCCCTCCACCGCCTCGGCTGGATCGCGAGTTATTCGCACATCGGCTACCGATTGCGCTCGCTCGAGAATGGCGCGATCCGGATCGTAGCCCTCAGGACACGCAAGCGTGAGGTCGAATCGGAGACGGTATGCGGCATTGATCCACGAGTTCGCCATGTTGTTTCCGTCGCCAATCCATGCAACGCGGCGGCCATCGATGGATCCAAGGTGCTGCCTGATCGTGAGAATGTCGGCGAGGATCTGACATGGGTGAAGCAGATCTGTCAAGCCATTTATCACCGGCACCGTCGCATGTTTTGCGAGCTCTTCGACCTCCGAGTGAGCGAAGGTCCTGATCATGATGCCGTCGACATACCGTGACAGGACACGCGCGGTGTCCGCCACCGGTTCTCCGCGACCAAGTTGAACGTCGCGGGGCGACAGGAACAACGCGTGTCCGCCCAGTTGCCACGTGCCAACCTCGAACGAGACCCTCGTGCGCGTGGATGATTTCATGAAGATCATCGCCAGCGATTTTCCCGCGAGCGGCTTGTCGGTGTACTCGCCGCGCCGCATCCGCTCCGCCAGATCGAAGAGTCCAAGCAGCTCTTCGCGCGAATAGTCGGGTATTGCAAGAAAGTCGCGGTGTTCCCGCTCGGCGTTCGCGGTCATCTCGGTTGACGGGTTAGAGGATGTAGCGGCGGAGGTCCTCGTCTTCGACGATTGCCTTCAGCCGTTCTGTTACAAGAGCACGGTCGACGATGATCTCGACGATTGCCTTATCCGGCAGATCGTAAAGCACTTCTTCGAGCAGCGTGGTCATTACGGTATGGAGCCGCCGCGCCCCGATGTTCTCCATCCTGTCGTTCACGTGCGCGGCGATCCGCGCTATCTCGGCGATTCCGTCTTCGGTGAACTTGAGGCTGGCACCGTCCGCCTCGAGCAGCGCCGCATACTGCTTGGTGAGGGCGTTCTCGGGCTCGGTCATGATTCGCACAAAGTCGGCTTCGGTGAGCGACTTCAGCTCGACACGAATCGGGAACCGTCCCTGCAGTTCGGGAATGAGATCGCTTGGCTTCGAAACGTGAAACGCGCCGGCCGCGACGAACAGGACGTGGTCGGTCTTCACCATTCCGTACTTCGTCTGGACATTTGAGCCTTCCACGATCGGCAGCAGGTCGCGCTGGACGCCTTCGCGCGACACATCGGGGCCTCCGCCGTGCCGCTCTCCTGCAATCTTGTCTATCTCGTCGAGAAAGATGATCCCCATCGTCTCGACACGCTCAAGCGCGTCGGCGGTGACATCTTCGTCGTCGATGAGCTTGTCGAGCTCCTGCTCGAGAAGGATTCGCCGCGCTTCCGAAACCTTTACCGTCCTCTTCTTCGTTCGCTTTGGAAGCATCTCCTGCAGCATGTCCGAAAAATTACCCATCCCTTCGGGCGCGCCCTGCGGCACCATCATGTCGAACATCATCGGAGCCGGCTGCGAAACCTCTATCTCGACTTCGCGATGCTCCAGCTGTCCGTCAATCAACAGCTGCCTGAGCTTGTCGCGAGTGCGCTTGTAGCGCTCCTGTTCGACGTCGAGCTCCGCAGAAACATTGCCGCTCGATGAAACGAGGAAGATCGGCGCTTCGGCCCCCGACTCATCCACCGGTTGCTTCTTGCCGGCCGGCAGCG
>JAYUWU010000276.1:0-6818 GCA_043753365.1 Gemmatimonadaceae bacterium
TGAAACCGCTCGCGTCCCACTTCATCGGTGTATCGGCCGGGCGGCCTGTTTTCGGCCTCTAGCACTTCATGAATCGCAGCCACCAGTCGCTCGAGGCGCGCTACACTCAATGATGAAGCCACGGCGCGTGGACTGATCTTCGATCGCCACAGTGATTCAGCGGCGTAGATGTTCCCGAGGCCGGCGATGACCTTCTGGTCCATGAGTGCCGGCTTGATCGGGCCGCGTCGCGATTTGAGTGCAGCCCGGAGATACGCGGCGGTCAGCCCCGAGTCGTTCGCTTCGATACCAAGGTCAGGAAGCGGATTGACACCCTTCGCGTGCAGCGAAAGAGCAGACAATGCGCGGCTATCGTTCAACTCGATACGAGTTCCATCGGTGAGCTCGATCCACGCTCTCGTGTACTTGTCGACCGGAATGGCCGTGGTGCTCAGCAGCCAGTCGCCGTTCATCCTGAAGTGAGCATGAATCGTCGAGCCGTTGCCGAGTCGAATGAGTTGATGCTTCCCGCGCCGCTCGACGCTGATAATTTTCTGCTGGCGCAATCGTCGCGCGGTGGCGTCGGGGAACTGGCGAAGTATTGCTGGATGTACGGCCTTTGCCTTCGCGATTGTCTTTCCTTCAACAGCGACTTTCAGCCGCTGCATCGCTTCTTCGACTTCGGGCAACTCAGGCATTCTTGTTGAACTCCCTCGAAAAAACACTTGCGCGGCGCACGTGATCTTCTACCTTCCCATGCGCGCGCCCGGAGTACGCATCACCTCCGACCCGACACGATGGATCAGTCTGCACCACGTTCGTTAAGGCACGAGTACGACCTATTCGTGGAAAATGAGATCGAGCTCTATAAAGAGTCGATCTCGCGGACAACCCTCCTCAAAATTGGCGACGAAGCCGTCGCTTCGCTCCACTCGCAGCCTCAGTTCGCCATGAACGAGCTGCTTTTGTGCGACGAAGTCGACAAGATCATCAGGAAGCGGCAGCGCATTCCGTCATACAGCACATGGCGCAAGAAGGAGCTGAAGCGGCTCAAGGAATTCGAGGATTTCCGCCGGCCTGAGCGATGGGGGGTTCGCGCTGACAGCGCGCTCGCGACCGAAGTCCATCTGCCGGCCGAATCGCGCGTGCTCGTCGCTGGCTCGAGCGCGGCGAACGCAGCAAAGTATCTCGCGGCTCAGGGTTTTTCGGTGATGGCGATCGACGGCTCGACCTCGATCGTCGAATCCTCGCTGAATCCGGAGGAAGCCGCACTGCTGTCCGGTAAGATCGAGGCACTACCTGTTGAGCTGAAGGAATGGGCTCCCGACCAGCCCCTCAACGCCGTCGTCTGCACCCCCGCCGCATTCGCGGGTCTCTCGGCCAGCGAGAGACAGAAGGTGATCGAAGTCCTCAAGAGCGCCACTCGCGACGGCGGAGTCCATCTCGTCGATACCATCATCGCGAGTCACGCGGAGCCTTCCCTGTCGGAGCTCAAGAAGAGCTACAAGGGCTGGACGATCTCCATCGTCGATGACGGAACGACATCGCGAAGCTTCCTGGCCCGAAAGGATACTGCGGCGTAGGCAAGACCAGAACTGCAACAAAATTGGGGAGTGGGGTGAGAACTACCTAGTGGCGTGAGTTCTCCCTCGAGGTACGGGCACCGGCCCGGAACTTCAATGCGTGTCGATTTTTGGGGTAAACGACGTGAAATCGTCGTTGGCCCTTGTGCAGTTACCCCGAAACAAGAGCGCCCGCGGCCCGCGGGCATGCCATATCTCGATTGAAAACTCACCCCACTAGGCTGTTCTCATCTAAACTCCCCCCTTTTATTGATCTTCTGGTTTTCAAGGGTTGTGTCATTTTAACACAGGTGTCCTCAATTAAAGTGTCCGAATGCGACACATATGAACTATTTTTGCAGGGGCGTTCGAGCTAAGCATATGTTGTTAAAGCACTTACGAATCTTGCAAGGATTGGCATCGAGGGTGCTTTAAGGCTGCCTGCTCGACGAGGTCTCGAGCAGCAACCTGTGAGAGCACTATGAAAAAGGCACGTGAAGTCCCCGAGTCGGAGGAGCCGATCGGAATCATCATCTCGCGCGGAGACCGGACCGAACAACGGCCGGTGTTTGCCGCCTATATCTGGGGGCCTGCTCCCGAACCTTCAGAGCAACCATCAACCAAGGTGGCCTGACTGTAACTCTTTTGTCAGACGGAACTTGCAGTAGAATTGACGGGCCAAGCGGCCCGTCTTTTTTTGCGCCTTCCTTCTATATAGTAGATGCCGCACCACTCGAAGCAGGGTACGCCTATTGCCCATCCCCTCTTCGTGGAAGAGACATTCACGGACTGGGAGGGCGAACGCCTTACCCTGATGGGACAGAAAATCTCCGAGCTCGGGCTGTCGATTGAAGGCAGCCGGGTGGAGCGGATGGTCGTTCAGCTCTATCGCGAGCTCGACGCACGCGGGCTCGCCCTGAAACCCCCCGTTTATCTGAGCGATCAATGGGGCTGCCCTGACGGAACTCCCCTGATCGGAGTTCCCTTCTACCTTGCCGACCCGCGCCTCGAACGCATCGAGGACGATTTTGCCGAAGGAATCGAGTCGGATGAAGAGTCGATGCGTTTCATGCGGCACGAAGCGGGTCACGCTTTCAATTACGCATATCGGTTGTACGACCGGCCCGACTGGCGCCAGACATTTGGCCCCTACTCGCGCCCGTATCGCGAGCGGTATCGCGCCGATCCATTTTCTCACGATTATGTCCGCCACATCCTCGGCTGGTACGCGCAAAAACACCCGGATGAAGACTTCGCGGAGTCGTTCGCTGTATGGCTCACTCCGGATCTCGATTGGCAGAAGGCATACGCCGGCTGGCCTGCGCTCGCGAAACTCGAGTACATCGACAGAGTGATGCAGGAGGTGGGACAGGATACACCTGAAGTGCCGGTGCCCGGCGAAGACGATCTCCCCGTCGCGTCGATGCGCTACTCGCTCGAAGACCACTACCGGGAGTCGGCGGTTGCAATCCCGATTCAGGACACGTCGATCTTCGATGGCGACCTGCGCAACATCTTTGCTTCGGGAGCAGAATCGCCTGAAGGACAATCAGCCGCGGCGTTCCTCGCTGCCCATCGCCGCGAGATCGTCGGGCGCATCGCATACTGGACGGGTGAAAGCACTTTCGCGGTACGCCAGCTGCTCGACACGTTGCGGGATCGCGCCGAATCTCTCGGCCTTCGTGTAAGGGGCCTCGACGCCTCCACATTGATCGAGCTCACCGCTTTCGGTACTGCCGTCATGATGAACTACAGACACACGAGCTCGATGTCACGCCGCCCGAAGCGGAATAAATGAAAATCACCCTGCTGCATACCCAGGACGCGCTCGAGCCGCCGGTTGATCCGGTACTCGAGCAGCTCGAGTCAGCGATCGTATCGAATGGACACGAATTCCGCCGCCTCGTCGTAAACGATTCAGTCCAACCGATCCTAACTGAGCTCGAACGCGACAAGCCCGACCTCGTATTCAACATCGCTGAATCATTCGCTGGCAGGAGCGCGCTCGAGTCAAACGTCGCCGCACTGCTGAATCTCATTGGCCTCGGCTACACCGGTTCGAGTCCCGCCGGCCTCATCCTCGCCGGCGACAAGACGCTCACCAAGAAAGTATTGAGCTTTCACGGTATTCTCACCGCGCGCTTCGCAACTGTGTTTCGCGGCTCCGTCGACTGGGCTGGCAACATCGACTTTCCGCTCATCCTCAAGCCGCCCCAGGAAGACGCGTCGCTCGGCATCACACAGAAGTCCATCGTGAACGACGTGCAGGAGTTGCTTCAGACGATCAGCTCCCTCCAGCAGGAATACCAGGGTCCGGTGCTGGCCGAGGAGTTCATCGACGGGCGTGAGTTCTACGTTGGCGTGCTTGGGAACAGCGACGTGAAGGCGCTGCCGATCATGGAGCTCGATTTCTCAGGATACCCGGAGGGCAAGCCGAAGATCGCGAGTTGGGAAGCGAAGTGGGGAGACGACGGTGATGAGAAAGGTGAAGAGTTCGAGGGGACGAAATCAGTGTTCCCAACCGACCTGCCGCCGGAGCTGGTGGAGCGGATGCAGAAGGTTGCGACCGACGCGTTCAATGCTCTTCGGCTGAGGGATTACGCGCGCGTCGATCTGCGGATGAATGCGAAGGAGGAGATCTACGTCATCGAGGTAAATCCCAACTGCTACCTCGAGAAAAGTGCGGAGTTCGCCACCGCGGCGGCGAAGGACGGAATCGAGTATGCGGATCTGATCGAGCGGATCATCGATTTTGCGAGGGCGCGTTACTCGCGCTGACTCGCGAATTACAAGGCGACAGGCGACAAAAAAGCCGGCTCACGGGCCGGCTTTCTTGCAAATCAGTTCAGGCAGCTCGAGGCTGCCAGACTGCTACTAGCGACGCTTCTTTGCAGCCTTCTTCGCGCCGCCCTTCTTCGCGGCCTTGCGTCCGCCCTTCTTTGCGGCCTTCTTCGCGCCGCCCTTCTTCGCTGCCTTGCGTCCTTTCTTTGCTGCCATTTGTCTCTCCATGTGGAGTTGAACTTCGCCGATCCCCCGGTGGAACCGGCGATTGCTGCTAGCGTCCGTACCAGCACGCACAGTTACGATCACATGACGTACTCAACGTGCTTTCGTAACTGTGCGCGAATATAGAAGCAACGAGAAATGTGCGCAATGAGTTTTTTTCGGATTTGTGATAATGGAAAATCGAGTCCGTCATCGTCCGGGATTGGTCATGCGTTCGTTACGGCATGTTCAACAGCAAACACTGAAACGCGAAGAACGCGAAGGCGGCGCGAAGACGCGCGAAGAAACAACACAGCGAGTGGGCGGACTTGATTTCGATTTGCAGATCCTTCGTTCTGTTTTTCAACTAACGAAAAGGAATGCGAAGAGATACACGTGGCCGAAGCGCTTCATCCGGCTCCCCCGACTTCGCGCACCATCGCGCCCCCTTCGCGTTCTTCGCGTTAATGCGGTTGCCGTTCCCCGGCCATGCGAAAGCAGTAGCCGGACTTCCAAACCACCCTCTGAAATGTCAGCTTACTGACGCGCGCGGACCCCGGAGAAATCGCGCGCGACATACACACATTCGGAGTACCAGTGAAAGCTCTGGTGAAGGAATCTGCAGGTCCCGGTTTCGTTATTCGCGACGTACCAGAGCCGCGCATACGCGACGATGAGGTTCTCATTCGCGTCCACCGCGCCGGCGTGTGCGGAACAGACGTGCACATCTACGACTGGGATGACTGGGCAAAGGGCCGATGCAAGCCACCATTCGTCGTGGGACACGAGTTCGCTGGTGAAGTGGTCGAAGTTGGCCGCCTCGTCACCGATGTCCAGGAAGGCGATCGCGTAACCGCCGAAGGGCACATCGTGGACGGAAGATGCCTGCTCTGCCGCACTGGCAACGCCCACGTCTGCCCGTACACGAAGATCATCGGTGTCGATCGCGATGGCTGTTTCGCCGAGTTCATTGCGATGCCCGCGACGAACGTCTGGCATCTCGACGACGGCATCAGCTACGACGTCGGCGGAATTCACGACCCGATGGGCAACGCGTTTCACACAGCCCTCACGGCGGAGATCCCGGGCGCGACTGTGCTCATCACAGGGTGCGGACCCATTGGACTCTTCGCTGTCGGGATCTGTCGCGCCGCCGGCGCGTCGCGCATCATCGCTTCCGACATCAACGAGAAACGCCTCGAACTCGCGAAGTCGATGGGCGCCCACGACACAGTCACTCCACAGGAAGCCGAACAGGTCGTGAAGCGCGCAACTGACGGCCTCGGCGTCGACGTGGTGCTCGAGATGTCCGGCGTGCCGTCCGCTATCCACCAGGCGCTTGCTCTCGTTCGTGTCGGCGGGCGCGTGCAGCTCCTCGGCATCCCGTCAAAGCCGATCGAGCTAGACCTGCCAAAGGAAGTGATCTTCAAGGGAATCACGATCTATGGAGTAGTAGGCAGGAAGATGTACGACACCTGGCACCAGATGACGCGCTTCCTTCGCGCCGGGGAGTTCGATCCGGCACCGGTTATCACCCACCGCTTTCCCATGGCCGATTTCGACGAAGCAATCGCGGCGATCAAGTCCGGCGATGCGGGCAAGGTCATCTTCGAGATCGTCTGACATGGCACTCAACAGTAAGTTCAACGACGAGCTGAAGGCCGGCATCGAGCAGCTCAAGACGGACAAGGTCTACAAGCGGCTCAACTACCTCGAGTCGCCGCAGTCAGCCCGCGTCAAGATGGAGGGGCGCGGCGAAGTCCTGATATTCTCATCAAACAACTATCTCGGACTTTGCGACGAGCCGTCTGTGGTGAAGGCGGGAATCGAGGGCCTCGAGAAGTTCGGCGCTGGAACCGGAAGCGTCAGGTTCATCTGCGGTACGTTCACGATCCACCGCGAGCTCGAGCAGGTGATCGCCGACCTGGTTCGCACTGAAGCCTCGCTTTCATATGTATCGGCCTGGAACGCGAACGAAGGATTCACGGCATCCGTTGTCGAAGCCGGCGACTTCGTCTTGTCGGACGCGCTCAATCACGCCTCGATCATCGACTCGCTTCGCCTCGCGAAGTCGATCACCAAGTGCACTACCGGGGTCTACGCGCACTCAGACATGTCGGATCTCACCGCCAGGCTCGAGAGTGCAAAAGATGCAAAGCGGCGGATCATCTGGACCGACGGCGTGTTCTCCATGGAAGGAAGCATCGCGAAGCTCCCCGACATTCTCGAGATTGCGCGCAAGCATGACGCGATCGTCGTAATGGACGACTCGCATGCAACCGGAGTACTCGG
>JAYUWU010000277.1:0-19290 GCA_043753365.1 Gemmatimonadaceae bacterium
AGCGGATCATACCGAGGCGTCCCGCCCAGCTTCCCGCATAGCAGGGCCGCGCATGGCTCGATCGATGACCGGTAGAAAGCGTCGGCAGACGCCCTCACCTGAAAGTAGATAATGTTGAAGTTCGCCCTTGCCGCGGTTTCCATGATCCGCGCGATCTTCGCTTCCGAGTCGTAATCGAACCTCGTCACCCACAGCGCCCGCGCTTCCGATCGTGTCGACTGCGCCTCGACTCTACATGCGGTAACGAAAAGAACGACACCTACCGCTGCACTTACCATATTGTTCAACACCACGTCTAATATGTCCTCTGTGATCTCTGCGCTTCTGCGTGTCCCTTTCTGCGCTTCTCTGATTAAAAACCTCTGCGTTCTCTAGTATAAATGGACACACCGCGAAACCTTCTTTTTCTTTGTGTCCTCTTCGGGGTCGCAGGGATTCTTCACTTCTGGATTCCTGAAGCATACCTCGCGATAACCCCGCTCTGGGTGCCATACCGGCTCGAGATGGTCTACCTGAGCGGTCTGGCGGAGATCGCTGGCGGGCTTGGACTCCTGTTTCCTACTACGCGGAAGGCCGCGGGAATCGGGCTTATCGCGCTGTTGATAGCCGTGTTCCCCGCGAACATCCAGATGTTGGCGACAGCCGTGACGCAGGGCGCGCCTGCAGCTTATCAGGCGCTGCTGTTCTTTCGACTCCCGCTTCAGCCGCTGCTGATTCTATGGGTCTATCGCTCAGCCGTCCGGAGACGTAGCCTGGCTACTGAGCCTTCGCGATCCGATAAACCTTCGAGCCGGCCGTGATGTAGATCTCCCCGGCCGCATCCTCGCCGAACGATGTCACGCTTCCAATGTTGCCGAAGCTCCACGTACGCTCTTCGGCTACAGCTCCAGCCTGGTACCTGAAACTCTTCACGAACCCAGCGCAGTAGTCACCGTAGAAATAGTGACCCACGATCTCGGGAATCGCGGCCCCGCGGTATACGAACCCTCCGGTGACGGAGCATGCGCTGCCCACGTGATTGTATTCCAGAGCGGGGAGCTCGAGCCCCTGGCGATTGCAGCTCGACGCATTGTAGCAGGCTGACCCCTCCATGACATTCCAGCCGTAGTTCACCCCGGCGCGTGTCGCACTGACAACGTTCACCTCCTCGAGCTCACCCTGTCCGACGTCGGCGACGTAAAGATTTCCCCCCTGGCGGTCGAATGAAAAACGCCATGGATTCCGCAGGCCGATCGCCCATATCTCCCGCTTCGCATCGTTTCGGGACGCGTACGGATTGCTCGCCGGAATCGCGTATGGGTCGCCATCGTCAACGTCGATCCTCAGCAGTGCCCCGAGGAGCGTGTTCTCGTTCTGTCCATTGCGGTCGGGATCGCCGCCACCGCCGCCGTCGCCAAGTCCGAGGTACAACATCCCATCGGGACCGAACATGGCAAGCCCGCCGTTGTGGTTCCCCCTCGGATGTGGAACCGTAAGAATCACTTTCCCGGACGCGGCATTCGCGACGTTCGGATTTGCCGAGACTGAGAAGCGCTCGATCCGGATGTCTCCATTCGTGCCGGTGAAGTAGACGTAGAAGAATCCGTTCGTGCGGTATTGCGGGTGGAAAGCCATGCTGAGGAGCCCGCGCTCGCCGCCGCTTCCTACGCGGGCTGCAATGTCGAGAAAGGGTGTCGATACGGTCTGACCATTCTCGACTACGCGGATACGTCCCGCCTGTTCGACGATGAAGAGTCTCGGGTCGCCAACAGGGGCAGTTACGTAGACAGGGCTGGCGAAGGTCCCCGCGACCTCGACGAGCCGAAGGTCCACGTTTCCATTTTCGCCGGGAGGTGGCTCGGCACCATTCGAGCAGGCGACCGCAAGCGTCAGCGCGGCAATCGCATGTGTGTACATATCGAGAGATGTTGCATGAGACGTACCCGCGTGCTGTCAATGAACCCGTTCAGTCTTCAAGGACTGGCTCGTATCCTGTATCCCCGCTCGGCTCGAGATTGCTGTTGCCATCGAGAACGCGCGCGCACGTGTTCCAGCGAAGAATCGCGTCATCATTTCCCGCAGGCCTGATCTGCTCGGCCCGCTCGTACAATTCCATCGCCTCACGCAACGAGTCGTAGGCCATCCCGCCCGATCCCATTCCGCCCTGCGCGAGAAGAGCCTGGCCGCGGCGCTCTGCGACCATGCCTGAGTAGTACGCACGCTGATAGTCATCAGTGATACGCGCGAGATACTCCTTCGCGCGTTTTACACCGGAAGCGGCGACCCCGCTATGAAGGTCGGTCAGCGCGAGCACCAGCATCACGAGCACGTGCTGATTGTCGGGGTCGACCTGCAGTATGTCGAGGCAGATGCTCTCGGCCGCCCACGACTGATTGAGGAGGCGGTAGCGCTCGGCCTTCTGGATGGCCCGCGGAATCGCGTCGCGGGAAATCGGCTTGATCTCGTACATGTTCCTTCCTTATCCGGATTTCCGCCGGAAGATGCGCACAAGTGCGCGAAGCGGATCGTAGTGCTCGTCGACAACCCGCTCCTTCAGCGGTATGATCGCGTTGTCGGTGATGGTGATGTGTTCAGGGCACACCTTCGTGCAGCACTTGGTGATGTTGCAGTACCCGATTCCGTGCGCCTCCTTCAGCTCCGCCGTGCGGTCCACAGTGTCGAGAGGGTGCATCTCGAGCGCAGCGACGTACGTCAGGAATCGCGGGCCGACGAACTCATCGTGCTTATGGTGATCCCGCAGCACGTGACATACGTCCTGACACAGAAAGCACTCGATGCACTTCCTGAATTCCTGAACCCTGTCGACGTCGGGCTGGGACATGCGCCAGGTACCATCTGACGCGTCAGGCGCACGTGGCTTGAACTTCGCAATCCGCTTCTTTACCTCGAAGTTCCAGGACACATCTGTCACGAGATCCCTTACCGGTGGGAAAGCACGCATCGGCTCGACTGTGACGGGCTTCTCGAGGTCGAGGTCGTTGAGCCGCGTCATGCACATGAGCTTCGGCATGCCGTTCACCTCAGCGGAGCATGAGCCGCACTTGCCGGCCTTGCAGTTCCATCGCACGGCAAGGTCATTCGCGCTCTCCGCCTGGATCTGGTGGATCGCGTCGAGAACGACCATGCCTTCAGAGACGCTCGTCGTATAACTCTCGAGCCTTCCCCCGTTTGCATCTCCGCGCCATACGTTGAACGTCGCCTTCCGGGATTCCCCACCGGCACTGGCATCGCTGCGCTCGGCAGCACGCTGGCCACTTTCGACGATTCCACGGGAGACCGAAGCAGTCATCTACTTGTTCTCGTCGATGATCTGCATGAGATCTTCGCGGATGGGAGGAATGGGCTCTCGGCCAACGGCCATCGTTCCATCGTCATTGCGCGTCACGAGGATGTTGAATCCGGCATACGCGGAATCCTTGTCGGGATAGTCGTCGCGAAAGTGACCTCCGCGACTCTCCTTTCGCTCGATCGCAGCTCGGGTCACCGCTTCCGCCACAGTCAGCAGATTCGAGAGATCGAGCGCGGTGTGCCAGCCAGGGTTGTACTCGCGGTTTCCCGTCACGCTGACGCGCGCCGCACGATGCCGCAGCGCCTCGAGACCCTCGAGGGCTCGATTCATTTCGTCTTCTCGTCGCACAATGCCCACGAGTTCCTGCATCATCTCCTGAAGCGCGTACTGCACTTGATATGCCCCTTCGACCGATGACCCGTCTGCGCGGTCGAACGGCTCGAGAGCCGCACGCGCACTCGCATCCACCTGTGCCGAGTCGACTCTAGCCGCAGCCTGTCCAGCTGCATAGCGGGCTGCATACTCCCCTGCGCGCTTTCCGAAGACCACCAGATCAGACAAAGAATTGCCACCGAGGCGGTTGGCGCCGTGGAGACCTGCGGCGGATTCGCCGGCGGCAAAGAGGCCAGGGACTGTGGACATCTGGGTGTCGCCGTCCACGCGGATCCCGCCCATGACATAGTGGGTCGTAGGCCCGACTTCCATCGGCTCCGAAGTAATGTCGATGTCCGCCAGCTGCTTGAACTGGTGATACATGCTCGGAAGTTTTTTCCTGATGTGATCTCCCGAGTTCGGCACCTTCGACTTGATCCACGAGATGTCGAGAAACACGCCGCCATGCGGACTGCCCCGTCCTTCGCGCACCTCGCGCATGATGCACCGTGCAACGTGATCCCGCGTCAGCAGCTCGGGCGGCCGGCGCGCGTTCTTGTCGCCCTGCACGTAGCGCCAGCCTTCTTCCTCGTTGTCGGCAGTTTGCGAGCGGTAATTCTCTGGTATGTCGTCGAACATGAAGCGGCGGCCTTCCTTGTTGACGAGGATGCCGCCTTCACCGCGCACCCCTTCCGTCACGAGAATTCCGCGCACGCTCGGTGGCCACACCATTCCAGTCGGGTGGAACTGCACGAACTCCATGTCCTGGAGCGCTGCGCCCGCGCGATACGCCAGTGACTGTCCGTCGCCCGTGTATTCCCAGCTGTTGCTGGTGATGTGAAACGCGCGACCGATTCCACCGGTGGCAAGAACTATCGCCTTCGCCTCGAAGACGCGGAAACGGCCACGCTCCCGATCGTAGGCGAGAGCGCCGCAAACGCGCTCGCCATCCTTGAACAGGTCGATGACAGTGCATTCCATGTGCACGTCGATCCCGAGATGGATCGCATGGTCCTGGAGCGTGCGGATCATCTCGAGACCGGTACGATCACCGACGTGCGCGAGGCGGGGATATTTGTGCCCGCCGAAATTGCGCTGGAGGATGCGGCCATCGGGAGTCCGGTCAAATACGGCTCCCCAGGCTTCGAGCTCGCGAACACGGTCGGGAGCTTCCTTCGCATGCAGCTCCGCCATGCGCCAGTTGTTCATGTACTGCCCGCCGCGCATCGTGTCGGCGAAGTGAACCTTCCAGTTGTCGCGATCGTCGACGTTGGCGAGTGCTGCGGCGACTCCGCCCTCAGCCATTACAGTATGCGCCTTTCCGAGCAGCGACTTGCACACAAGGCCGACGCGCGCGCCCGTTGCCGCTGCTTCGATCGCTGCACGCAACCCGGCCCCGCCTGCACCGACGATAAGTACATCGTGCAAGTGTGTCTCGTATTCCGCCACCTAAATCAATCTCCAGTCCTGCAACGCACCCATCGACAGGAGGCGTACGTAGATGTCGCAGAAGGCCACCATGAAAAGGCTCGCCCACGCCCAGCGCATGTGTCCGCGGTTGAGACAGCTCGCGCAGTCGTACGCAGCCTTTCGTACAGGGCGTCCGGAAAGCCTGTCGAGACGGCCTCCTACGAGATGTCGCAGGGAATGGCAGCCTACCGTGTATCCGCCAAGAAGCACGACGTTGGCCGCAAGCAGGATCGTTCCAACACCGATTCCAAACTCCGTCAAACCTGTCATCGGATTAACGAACCACAGCGCCTTCCACACGTCGTGCGCGAGAAAGACCAGGAAGATCAGCGCAAAATAGAGAAAGTAGCGGTGGATGTTCTGGATGATGAGCGGGAACGAGCTCTCGCCACGGTATCCCTTGCGCGGTTCACCAACGGCGCAGCTTGGCGGATCTGACCAGAAGGCCTTGTAGTATGCGCCTCGGTAGTAGTAGCAGGTGAACCTGAATCCGGCGGGGAACGGCAGGATTATGAGTGCGGGTGAAAACGGCAGGAGCGCTGGCCACCACCCTGGCTTGGGGCCAAACCAGCTGGTCGGTGAATCGCCAAAAAGAAGTGGCGAGTAGAAGGGAGAGAGGTAACCCTCGTACTCGTAGTTTGCATTCTGGAATGCCGCCCACGTCGCGTAAGCGAGAAAGCTCGAGAGGATTACGAAAACAACGGCGGGCTGTATCCACCACGCATCGCGGCGCATGGTCTCACCCCAGCCACGCCGCCGCAATTGTACGACTTCAGCAGCCACTGGCTGCTACTCGTGCTGTGTTCTGTCCGCGACGTACAGCTCGAGGTAGCCGCACTCTTCACACACGAACGTCATGATCACGAGCCCGGCGGTCGTGCTGATCGTGCCGTCAGTCGCTCCACCCTTCACGTTCATGAGAGCCTTGAAGCTCTCAGTGCGATTCATGCGCACCTTGGGGTGATTGACGCAATAACGCTTTCCGTCCTTGATTGGCATTCCTGAACCCCGCAGGTAGATGTCGGTTGAGTTGTGCGGCAAATGTACGGGGATGAAGGCTTTGTAGCCAGAAGTTCCCGAAACGAATGAAGGCCGCCATTTGGCGGCCTTCGGTTCATCGATCATGCGCGGAGATCAGCGGGAACGAAGCTGTCTCGCCCTTTCCTGCAGCTGCTTCGCCTGCTCGTCGATTCGCTTCGCCTGAGCTTCGCGAGCTGCGTCGACCTTCGAACGCTGCTCGGGCGTCAATATCCCGCGAATCTCATTCTGCTGCTGACGCTGAAGCGCCTGCGAACGCGCGCGGATCTGCTCGCGCTGCTGCTGGAAGCGCTGGCGCGTGGCTGCTGACGTGTCACCCTTCTGACGCGCTTCCATTATCGCGCGCATCTGTGGCTGCGACTGCTCGCGCAGGGTCCTGAACTGTGGCTGGTACTTCTCATGGATCGCGCGCGCCTGCGTTTTCTGCGCGTCCGTCAGGTTGAGCTGTGCCATTCCGTGCCCGGCACGCATGCCGCGGGCGAAGTCGCGGCCGCGCATTCCGCGCTGAGCCTGGCCTCGCATACGGCCGTCAGCGCCGCGCTTGCGCATTTCGCCCCGGCGCATTCCCCTCTCCATACTGCCTTCACCGCGGCGCATGCCACGCTCCATCCGCATCTTGCGCTGTCCTTCGACGCGCTCGCGGCGTACGCCGCCATCCTTCATTCCACGGGCGCTGTCTGCTTTCACAGGTGCCTGTGCAGCGGCGCTCGCAGCCATCCCGAGAAATACAACGGCGCCAAAGGCAGCCGTGCGAAATTTCGACATCGAACCTCCACATCGGTAATTGCCCCGCGCCCCATGCGCGTGGACAACTGGTAGACGCCGGCAATACACCGATGTTAGGGCGGCCCGGAAATTCTGTTTCACGGCGATGGAACTACGGAACAAAAAGGGAAAGTTGTCACGAGTGGTCGCGAGTTGGGTGAGTGACTCTCCGCGTGATTGGGTATCGGTCCCGAGAGTTCGGCTATCGGTGTTTTTCTTGGTAACTGCGCAGTTTGCCAAAAAATCCTATGCCGGACTAACCGGAACCATGCTTAAACAGGGAGAGAGGCCCTCACACAAATCACGACAACTCTCCCCACTCCCATTTTTTGTTGCGGTTCCGCAGTTCCTGGAGGGGTCAGCCCGCCGCGACAACCGGCACTGCGCCAAAACGACGCTCGCGGGCGCGGAACTCCTCTACGGCTTCAGCAAGATCCGCCGTGGAGAACTCGGGCCACATGCGACGAGTGAAGTACAATTCGGCGTAGGCGCATTCCCACAGCAGGAAATCGGAGAGCCGCTGCTCTCCGCCTGTCCTGATCAGGAGGTCGACGTCGCGCGAAACGTCGATGCCATTATCGACCTCGGCGAGAAGACGCGAGAAAGTCTCACGATCGGAGCCGATGTCCTGGAACGCGCTTGCCGGGAGGCGCTCTGCTGCGCGCAGAATCGCATCGCGGGAGGAATAATCGACGGCGATCCTGAGCTCGAGAGTCCGGCCGTCGCGCGTCGCGTTCTCGGCGTTCGTGATTGCGCGCAGCAGCTCGGCTGGAATTCTGTCGCGGCGGCCGACGATTTTCATTCGCACGCCGTTCGTGACGCACCGCGCGACTTCCGAGATCAGATAGCGGCGGAACAGGCGCATCAGGAGCGCTACTTCGCGCGAGGGTCGGCGCCAGTTGTCAGCGGAGAAAGCATACAGCGTCAGCGTTCCGATGCCGCAGTCAGGCGCCGCTTCGACGATTTTTCGAACAGTCCTCGCTCCGGCGATGTGGCCCGCGGTGCGAAGTTGTCCTTTCGCGGTCGCCCAGCGGCCGTTCCCATCCATGATTATCGCGACGTGAATGCCGCGTGACGTGTTCGAGCTCATGTGATGTAGGTCTCTTATCTGCCGTCGCGTGTCGCGCGGATGAGTGCTTCCATGTGATCGAGGTATCGCTCGAGCGCTCGCCGGCCAGCGGCAGTCAGCCGGTATTGCGTCTTCGGCATGCGGCCCTCAAACGATTTCGTGCAAGCGATGTACTCAGCCTCTTCGAGCTTGCGCGCGTGAACGCTGAGATTCCCGTCAGTCGTGCCCATCAGCTTCTTGAGGTCGCTGAAGCTCAGTGAATCATTGACCGCGAGCGCGCTTACGATCCCGAGCCTCAGGCGCTCGTGTATCAGGCGATCGAGTTCTTCTGGCTTTTTCGTGGCGGGTCGCCGCGGTGGCGAACCCTTCACTGGCCCGTGTGAGCGGGCGTCGTCCCTCGCAGCTCCATTCTTAGCCACCGTGACTCCTGGCTATGGGGATGCCGAAACCAATGTGAAGACCGCCGAACGCGGCCCCCATGATCCAGTCGTTCCAGGAAATCGGTGAGAACAACGCGATGACTCCTGCGGCCATGAAACAAAGCCCCATGACGGGAACGATTTTCACAGAGAACGCTCCGCCTGCGACGACCGCGGTTCCGTACAACAAAAGCCATACGCCTGGAATGGCTGTAACGAATCCAGCCCTGTAGAGCACGAGAGTCAGGACCGCCCCGACGAACATTGGCGGCGAAAAACTCAGGACGAACTTTCGCCCCGGTCCTGAAAGCAGCGGCATCTTCGCGGCACGAGCCTTCCGGATCATCGCCCAGATCATGACAAGCGGTGACAGGATCGCGGCGCCGAGCCAGATATTGAGGGCCAGCGTCTCCGAGGGAACCTGCGATGCGATGACGGCAACGAAGCTCGCGACGATCCCGATGGCAACCATTCCCCAACCGGAGACTGCGGTAAATGAGCCCGCCGCTTCCATCGTGTTGCGGATGAAAGCGAGGTTATCCATTGCCCGACCGTGCAGCGACGAAAGGTCTTTTTGTGGCGGTGGACGGAGCGGTCGGACGGATGTCATTCTCATATCATAGTGCTTTTCGCCAAGGCCTGTCAAGTACTTTGCGGCACAAAGCGGTGCCGCTTCGCGACCCCATATGCGTGTGGCTCAGATCAACAGTTCAGCGGGGCGCGACCGGCCCCGGAAGCGGATCGCTCGCCGGAAAACTCTGCTCTACCATCTTGTCGAGCCGGCGCTCGTCGATCGCCGTCGAGAGCAACGCGACGAGGTTGCCGCAAAACGCCGGCAGATCCTCCTGACGCCGGCTCGTCAGCAGCTTCTGGTCAACGGACGCCTGCTTGTCCACCCACGAGCCGCCACCTTCGCGAATGTCATCGGCAATCTCAGGATGCGACGTGAGGGTTCGGCCTTCTACTGCTCCGGCCTCGACCAGAAGTCTGGGCGCATGACAAATGGCGGCGACCGGTTTATCCGCCTCCATGAAATCCCTGACGAGCTTTACTGCAGCGGGATTCGCGCGAAGCGCCTCGGTGCTGCGGACGCCTCCCGGAAGCACCAGGGCGTCAAAGTCGTGTGCCGACACTGAATCGAGAGTGAGGTCGACCTTGAAGGTGTCGGCCTTTTGTTCATTTATAACACCCTGAATCGTACCGGCCTTTACCCCTATCAGACGCACTTCGGCACGCGCTTCCTTGAGCACCTGCCAAGGTGCCGTAAGCTCGACCTGTTCAACACCGTCGGTAGCCAGAAACGCCACCTTTCGTCCCGTCAGATGCCCCGCCATTACTCCCCCTGCCCTGGTTTGACCAGCACGTTCTGAATGGTCAGGAAACGTGCCATTCTTCGACGGATTCACATTATTCAATACCGGGCGTGGAATCTACATTGCCCGGTTCCGCAGCCGCAGCCCTTGGCGGCCCCCAGACGCAGATTGGCTATACTTTCAATGCCATGCCGATAATCGACCTCTACGGTCATGCCGACCTGAAGGCACGCCTCGCCAGGACGGTGATGAAAGGCTCACTGCCGTCCAGCCTCCTGCTCCACGGCCCTCGTGGAGTAGGGAAACAACGGCTGGCCCTGTGGCTCGCTCAGCTACTGCTTTGCGAAAACGAAGATGCGCCGTGCGGCCGCTGCCGCAGCTGCGGATATTCCCGCAGTTTGACCCATCCCGATCTGCACTGGTACTTCCCGCGGCCGCGACTCAAGGATGCGGATGCTGGCCCCGACGACGTGAACGACGACTTTCGCGATGTCAGAAGAGACCGGGTGGAAAAAGACGGCCTCTATGCCGCGTCGCCGGGGAACGAGGGAATCTTCGTCAACACTGTGCATGCAATTGTCCGCGAAGCTTCGAAGACCCCTGCGATGAGCCGTCGAAAAGTGTTCGTGATCGGCGACGCCGAGCGCATGGGGCTGCAGGACGGATCTGAGTTCGCGGCAAATGCATTCCTGAAACTGCTCGAGGAGCCAGCCGGGAATACAACGGTGATCATCACGTCGAGTGAGCCTGGCGCATTGCTTCCCACCATCAGGTCGCGAACTGTGGCCGTGCGTGCTGGTCATTTGCCCGAGACGGCCGTGCGGGAATTCCTTGCCGATCCGGTCGTGGTCTCCGCGCTGAAGGTGACGCCAAAAAATGTCGGCGAAAAAGTGCAGATCGCCGGCGGCGCGCCGGGAAATCTTCTTGGGGATGAGGCACGGGCGAAGGCTATGGCCGCTGCGCGGAAACTCCTCGACGCGGCGGCATCGAGGCAGATCTCCCAGCGCCACGCGGCCGCACTCAGCGTCGGCGCCGCCGGCGCGCGCGGTGGATTCACCGAGATTCTCGACGCGCTCGTCGTTTTACTTGCCGAACGCATGCGTGCGGCGATTCACGATGGAAATCAGGCGCGCGCGCTGGCAGTCAGCCGCGCGTCCGACCTCGTCGGGACAGCGCGCCTCCGCGCAAGCGGCAACGTAAATCCGCAACTGATCGTCTCCGGCCTGTTGCGAGATCTCTCGAGCGCAATGCGATGAGCGACGAACGCCTCAGCCATACGGACGGATCTGGCCGCGCACGGATGGTGGATGTAACGGGAAAGGAGGCGTCAGACAGATTCGCACTCGCCGCCGGAGCGATAAGGATGTCCGCAACCACACTCGATGCTATTCGCGCCAACGCGCTAAAAAAAGGCGATGTGCTCGCGGTTGCTCGTGTTGCCGCGATCATGGCAGCAAAGCGGACGTCGGATACGATCCCGTTGTGCCATCCCATCGCACTTACCGATGTCGGAGTCGACTTCGCATTTGACGACTCGCTCCCCGGCATCAGAGTGCAGGCGCATGCGCGAACGCTCGAGCGTACAGGGGTGGAGATGGAGGCCCTGACCGCCGCGACGGCTGCATTGCTCACGATCTACGACATGGCGAAGGCGCTCGACCGCAGCATGACCATTGTCGAAATCGCACTGCTCGAGAAAACCGGCGGCGCCTCCGGCGACTGGAAGCGTGGCGAGCCCGACGGCTAGCTAACCGAGTCGATCCGGGGTGGCTGCTCCAGTCTCGCGGTCGCTTCGTCAATGTACGCGATGTAGTCGGACAGGGACTCGTCGTCACTACGCCGGGGCAGCACGAACGCCGGATCCTGAGGATCAGTCGAAGTCGGCATGTTCGCCATCAGGTCTCCGCCGCGATTGATCACGGCATTTTCAAATCTCTCGACCGCGCTCAGTACGTCGGCGAGAATTGCCGAATCTTCTTCCGGGCTTACATCGACGCCCTTTTGCGCGAGACGTCCGGCAATCTCGGTAGCCGCCGCTTCCCTCTCTTCCCTCCGATGCGGATCCAGCATCTCTGAAAATTCTTCGGAGCTCCCGGTATTCATTTTTTCTCCTCGAAGGCGGTAACGCAGATGATGCAAGTTGCCTTCCGCGATTCATGCAGGTTCGCGAATCCCGACCGTAAAAACAGCAACTGCAATTTTCGGATTTAGCGGATCGGGCGGATTTAGCGGATCGAGCCCTTCGCCGGGTCACGCGGCAGGTGAAAATACCGACATCCCTTCGGCGCCATGATTCATGTTCTGGGTTAACCTCAGAAAAACATCCTGAGCCGAGCGGCATTGCCTCCGTCGCACGCATGCGCTCTCTATCCGCGTGATCCGCTGAATCCGCCCAATCCGAAAAATTGCAGTTGCGCAGTTGGACTCACCCCCTTGCCCGACCCGCTGGCCGGCGCCTAGTTAATCCCGTTACATCCGCCCCCACAGCAGGAGATTCACAAGTGCCGAAGACAAGCATCAACGTCGCGATTGCATTTGCTATTTCAATCGCCTCAGCCGTAACGACCACTGCACAAACCCCCGCAAGCGCATACGATACCGCCGCGTTCACAGCGATTCGCTGGCGCGAGATTGGTCCCTTCCGCGGAGGCAGGTCGGTCGCAGTCGCAGGCTCCACCAATCGGCCGTGGGAGTATTACGCAGGCACGACAGGCGGCGGAGTGTTCAAGACACTCGACGGCGGTGTGACATGGGCGCCAATCAGTGACAACACCTTTGGCGGAACGATCGGAGCGATTGCCATAAGCGAATCGAATCCTGACATCGTCTACGTCGGCACCGGCGAAACGCCGATTCGCGGTAACGTCTCACACGGCGACGGTGTGTTCAAGTCAACTGACGCAGGCAGGACATGGACGTATTCAGGTCTCGCAGAAACGCGGCAGATCGGCCGCGTTCGAGTGCATCCGACAAATCCCGACATCGTGTATGTGGCCGCCCTCGGGCACGTGTTCGGCCCCAATAACGAACGCGGGGTCTACAAATCCGAGAATGGCGGAAAGAGCTGGCAACGCGTGCTGCACGTGAGTGATTCCGCGGGTGCGGTCGATCTTGCGATGGATCCGGCCAACCCCGAAGTGCTTTACGCATCCTTCTGGCACGCGTACCGCACACCATGGAAGCTGGTATCAGGAGGACCCGGCGGCGGGCTCTTCAAGTCCACCGACGGCGGCCGGAGCTGGACCGACATCTCCCGCAATCCAGGGCTGCCGCGAGGGACGCTCGGCAAGATCGGCGTCACGATATCTGGCGCGAACTCCAAGCGCGTCTGGGCGCTCATCGAGGCCGACTCCGGCGGAGTGTTCCGCTCCGACGACGCGGGAGCGACCTGGATCAAAACCAACTCCGACAGGAGTCTCCGGCAGCGCGCGTGGTACTACACACGCGTTCACGCCGATACCAAGGATACAAATACCGTCTACGCGCTGAATGTCGGATTCCATCGTTCGACAGATGGCGGCAAGACATTTCGCCAGGTTGCAGTACCGCACAGTGACAATCACGACCTGTGGATCTCGCCGACTGATAACAACAGGATGATCAACGGCAACGATGGCGGCGCGAATGTGTCGTTCAACGCCGGCCGCACGTGGACCGAGCAGGATCAGGCGACGGCGCAGTTCTATCACGTCACTACCACGAACCACTTTCCCTATCGCGTCTGCGGGGCGCAGCAGGACAACTCGACTGTATGTGGACCGAGTCGCGCCAATGGCGGTATCTCGATCGGAGACTGGTATGACGCAGGCGGCGGCGAGAGCGGATACATCGCCGTACGCTCCGATGATCCCGAGATCATTTACGCCGGGTCCTACGGTGGATATCTGACGCGTCTCGATCGCAGGACCGGTTTCGAGCGGAACATCAATCCCTGGCCGGACAATCCTATGGGTCACGACGCTGCGGATGCGAAGTACCGCTTTCAGTGGACGTTCCCGATAGTGATATCACCGCACGATCCGAAAACTCTATACGTAGGGTCGAGCGTCGTATTCCGGTCGCGCAACGAAGGCCAGAGCTTTGAGGCGATCAGCCCGGATCTCACGCGCAATGATCCGAAAACGCTCGGCGCCTCCGGCGGGCCCATCACGAAGGACCAGACTTCGGTCGAGTACTACGCCACAGTCTTCACCATTGCTGAATCACCACGCACAGCGGGTGTAATCTGGGCAGGCTCCGACGACGGACTCGTTCACGTGACACGCGACAACGGCCGCACCTGGAAGAACGTCACTCCGCCTGGGATTCCTGAGTGGATGCGCATGTCGATCATCGAAGCATCCAGTTTTGCTGCGGGAACCGCGTACGTGGCTGGGAACCGGTATCAGCTGGATGACATGCGCCCGTACATCTATAGAACGACCGATTACGGCGCGACGTGGCGTCTCATAACCGAAGGAATTCCCGCAAACGAATTCGTTCGCGTTGTGCGCGAAGATCCCGAGCGTCGCGGACTCCTGTACGCGGGTACTGAGCGTGGCGTGTGGGTGTCCTTCGACGATGGATCGCGCTGGCAGACGTTGCGGCGCAATCTTCCGATCGTTCCGGTACACGATCTCGCCGTGAAGGAAGGCGATCTCATTGCTGCGACGCATGGACGCTCCTTCTGGATAGTCGACGACCTGTCAGCTCTGCGACAGATGCAGCCGAACATCACCTCCAAACCTGTGCACCTGTTCAAGCCGCGCGACGTCTACCGCGCCGGCTTCAACGGTGGCGGTGGCACGGGTGCAGCCGGCGGCCATCCAACGGGGCAGAATCCGCCTTCTGGCGCGATCGTCTACTACTGGCTCAAAGCGCCAGGACAGACTGTCATGATGGACTTCCTCGATGCATCAGGAAAAGTGATACGCACATTCACCAGCGCTCAGGATCCTCGCGCTGCGCGCGATTCGCTCCGCGCAGACAGCGTTCGCCGCGTTCGCGCCGACAGCCTGAAAGCTGCCGGAGCGCCTGTCGATTCCGCCACGCGCCGCGACGAAGATCAACCCGGAGAAGGAGGACCGCCACGCCGTGGGGGCGGAGCTCCACCGCGCGTGTCGAACCGCGCAGGGCTGAATACGTTCTCGTGGAATCTGCGCTACCCCGACGCGTCGACGTTCGAAAACATCATCATGTGGTCGGCGGGCGTACAGGGTCCGATGGCTGTTCCCGGCACATACTCTGTTCGCCTGCGCACGAGTGGCGACACGCTGACTCAGACGTTCCGCGTCGCGAAGGATCCGCGTTCGAAGGCAACGCAGGCGGAGTTGGCAGAGCAGTTCGATTTCCTGATGAAGGTGCGTGAGGAAACGACCAAGGCAAACGATGCGGTAAAGCTCGTGAGGAGCGTCAGGTCGCAACTCACCGACAGAACTTCGAAGATGCCAGCCGACAAGCGCGCGGCATTCGAGACTCGCGCCAAGGCCCTCGAGGCCGAGCTCGCTGCCGCCGAGAAGGAGATTTATCAGGTACAGAACAGCTCAGGGCAGGACCCGCTCAACTATCCGATTCGGCTCAACAACAAGATCGCTGCACTCGCCGGTGTGGCCTCGAGCACTGATGCGAGACCAACTAACCAGACTCTCGAGGTGTTTCGGATTTTATCCGGGCAGCTCGATGTTCAACTCAAGCGAATCCGGTCATCGCTGGATTCAGCGGTGCCTGCACTCAATCGCGAGCTTCAGTCAGCGTCGCTTGCGCCGATTGTCGAATCGACGGAGGAACTGCGCTGAGTCTTACCTGACGACCGTGTCGAAACGGACAGGGTTCTGGACTGCGAAGCTGAAGTGCCACCACTCCTTCTCGTAGTTCACGAAACCCTGTCGTTCCATCGTGCGCTTGAGCAGCTGGCGATTTTTTGCGATCTGCCCTCGCGCATTCCTCGTATGTGATGCGGGGGAGAAGTAGTCGTAGGGCGTCCCCATCGTCACTTCGGTTCGCGCTGGAAGTGCCGCGAGCGTAACGTCGATCGCGACACCCATGTTGTGCCTGCTGCGAGCGGCGATGTAACCGTCGCGAAGCAGGTCGTTGCGATTCGTTCGTTGCGCCCACGCGACCATCGCCTCGCTCGCCCGCACAGGGCGATACGCATCGAGGACCTTGAGCACGTATCCCTGCGCCCGGAGGTCCCCGTTGACGACTGCGAGAGCCGCAGCCGCTTCGGCGCGAAGGTAGGCGCGATTCGCTTCATATCCGGGAAGTGTATCCCGCGTGAAGTTGTTCGCCGTCGCGTAGCGCATGTCGATGATCAACGTCGTATCGACCCGTTGCAGGTCGACGAGTAGCGTATCAGCAGCTTCGTCGGACGCGGTCGGAACCTCTACGGTCTGGACGGGGTCTGCAGTCCTTCGCTGGATGACGCTGCAGCCGCCGAGAAGCACCACGAGTATGGTGGAGCCAATAAAGCGTGGGGTCATGTTCCGAAGATAATCCGGCGTCGGTTTGTGGGTCACGCCCGCCACAGGGGAAGAATCGTACCGGAAAGGCTTCAGGGAGCGGTTGTCGAGCGCCTCAGAAGCACCAGTCGTCGGATCGAAGCAATTCCTGCCAGCGGTCCAAGCGATAGCAGGGCGAATGACCACTGCCAACCGATCTGGCCGGCAATCCACGGAACGCCCTGAATAGTCAGCATCGTCAGGAGGAAGCCCAGCGAAGTCTGAACTGTGAGCGCGGTTCCGACCGCGTGGCTTGGAACTGCTTCGGTGACCATCGCGCTGAACTGCGCGCTGTCCGCGACGACGAAGAATCCCCACACGAGCGCTATCGGCGCGATGAGCCAGAGTGACGCACCGAAGAAGAATCCAACGATGACGCAGCATGTGCCGCTGGCGATGAGTGCGATCGTCACCAGTCTTTCTCTCGTCGTGCGATCGGCGTAAAGCCCGCCCCATATGCACCCTGCCCCGCCGAGGGCGATGGTTCCGAAGGCTATCAGCGAAACGAGTCCTGTCGTGTCGCCGGTGGGATTCGAGTGCATAGCACTCGCTGCCAGGTACGCCGGGATCCAGGTCCAGAACGCGTACAGCTCGAACATGTGGCCGAGATATCCGCCTGTTGCGAGCCGCCACTCGCGGACGCGCGCAACCGTGGCGACGAGTCCCCACGAGAAGGGCCGCGGCGCGAACGGATAGGGACCGTCATGGTATCCCACCGCGACAAGTAACGCAGCAAACAGCGCTCCTGCCGATGCGGTGAGGATGACGGGATCGACGCCGATGTCGGGAATTGCGTGGACCAGATATGGAGTTGCCTTGCCCACGGTCAATGCCCCCACAATCGTTCCGATTGCCAGACCGCGCTGAAGACGGAACCACGTCGAGATCATCTTCATGGCCGGCGGGTAAACGCCGGCGAGAAAAAACCCTGTGAAGAATCTCAGCACGAGCGCCGTCTCGTAGTCAGGCGCGACAATGATCGAAGCGTTCGCGACGGCGCCCGCAATGGCTGATGCGGCGAACAGTTTTTTCGATGGGATTATGTCAGCGAGGTTCAGCATCGCCGACATCGCAGTGCCGACGACGAACCCGAGCTGAACGATCGTCGTGAGCCAGCCTGTCTGGCCGGAGTCAAGCGACCATGTGGTGGCTAGTTGCGGTGATACCGCAGACGCAGCGAACCACAGCGACATGCCGAGCAGCACTGCGGCTGCGAGAAGCCCGAGGGTGCGCCACCGCATCGGATGGTTGTCGGCGATCATGGGGAGAGAAGGTACGACTTAGGGCGCAATAAAAGAACGCGCCCCGAAGGGCGCGTTCGCGGATCACCAGGCGAGGTCGGACGTCAGTCGTCGTCTACCGAAGTGAGCCGTTGGTTTCAAGTGGCGGCCGTGATGGCCTCGCGCAACAGACGAGGCGGGCGGGATAGCGGTAACACAATCCGTCGTCAAACGGTGGGAGTTGCTGTTCATCTTCAAGTGACCCGGCCGGGTCTCGAACCCGGGACCTACGGATTAAAAGTCCGTTGCTCTACCAGCTGAGCTACCGGGTCTACTGGTCTGAAACTTCACACTGCTAAACGACTTAGACAACTGATTCAGATTCAGTGCTATCGATTCAACCGGCCGATTGTGCCCGAATTGTGCCCGTCACGAACGGAAGTACACTTGGAGAGCCCACCGGTACCGAGTGCAGCGCCGCATGTCAGTTGTCGTCGCCTCGCTGATCTCTCCAATGCCCATCCCGCCGGGAGAGTTTTGCCCCCACTGACCGTTCAACTTTACACGGATCCCAGAACAATGAGGAGCGCCAAGGCGAGCATGCCGGCGGCCGGCGCAGATTTTTTTAGCGAGTCGTGAATCCTGAAGTGCATCGCCAGCGCGCCGACCATGAGCACGCAGATGAGCAGCGCTGCAGGAAGGACTAGCGGGCGGTACCAGATCCCGGCGATAAGCGCGAGCGCCGCGCCCACCTTGAGGACACCGACGACGACGACCATCCATGCGGGCAGGCCGTAAGCGGCGAACTCCTCGCGAATGTTCTTAGCGTCGGCACCCCGATATGCAGTGCTTCGGTTGGCCCGTAGCAGCCAGACGTTCAGCAGGCCAAGCGCCGCCACGATCTGGAAGATTATAATGAGAGAACCCATTGTGTTTACCGCCGCGTTTCAGGTTAGCGAACCGTTCAGCATGCTACATCTATTGCCTCACATGGAGAATAAATGCAACTCAGCATCACGATCGCGGTCGCCCTGTCGAGCGTCTCCTTCCTCCTGTACGGCGCGAGCCTGTTCGGGTCGCGTTCGATGGTAGCCGAGTTCGAGCGTTACCATCTCTCACCGTATCGGACCCTCACGGGCGCTCTGGAGATTGCGGCGGGGGCAGGACTGCTCGCCGGTCTCCGCTTTCGCCCTTTGCTGCTCCTTAGCGCTGGCGTGCTCGCGGGAATGATGCTCGGGGGGACGGTCGTGCGGCTGCGGGTGGGTGATCCCCTGGTGTCAGCGATTCCAGCCGTGCTTCTCCTCTGCCTGAACCTGTTCATCCTGCTGGCTTCCGCGTAAGCGCCCTCGCCGTCGGCCGATATTCCATGGCGAACGCGTCCCGGCGCGGGGCGCGATCCACTACTCTGCGCTCGCGAGCCGCATGGTCATCCGCTGACTTGCGAAGGTACGGCTGCACTTTTATGTTCACGATCGCCGCCCCCTCGCCGCGCCGCGACACCCTCCTCACTCCTCGCGATCTTCCCGATGATGCCACTCCGCAACCTCCGCCGCCGCGCAGCCCTGACCATTCTCGTCGCCGCCTTCGCCTCCTTTCTCCTGTCCGTCACGCTGTGGTTCACGGGGAGCCACGAGCAGGGACTGTTCGTCGGGCTGTGGGTGCCGTCCATCCTCTCGTTCGGATGCGTCGCACTCCTGATCAGCGGTGACAGGCTTGGATAACCTTACCATGTTCGTCGTCGGAGTCGTGATGACCATTCCAACGGCGACCGTTGTGATCGCCCTGGTGTTCGCCGCCGGTATCGATGACCGAGCGGAGAAGAAGGCTGCCGAAAACCGCTAGTCACGCGGTAGCGTGTA
>JAYUWU010000278.1:0-6796 GCA_043753365.1 Gemmatimonadaceae bacterium
TCGGACGTCTTCCAACGTCTCTCCCGGAGCGAGCTTCAACATGACAACGTCGTGCGGTTCGAGTCCGGCGTTCTCGACACGAATAGTGTGCCGGCCAGCCTTCAGCGAGTCGACCGCGAACGTAAAGTCCATGAGACGGATCACTGCGCTGGCTACAGGAGAGGTTGCCTGCCTGGCCGGATCCGTCGCAGCGCGGACGACAAACGCTCTCGATTCTCCTTTTGCAAAGTGCGGAATTCCGGCGTTGTCCTCGACGGGACAAATCCAGACGTAGCTGCCCGGCTCGAGATTCTGAGTCACTGCGGACGAGCCATGTGGCGGGGCACCGCCGGGGCCACCGAATCGCTTTATCCACTTCGGGCGCGGTGCGGACGTACGGATGGCGGTTGCATACTCTTCGAGAAGCTCCGGCACTGTCCGTCCCGAGTCCAACTGCACGATGTGGGCGTAGTGAATGTCGTCACCGTTGTTCGAAAAGTTGAACGTGGTCCAGCTGGCATCGACGGTGTCAGGCGCTTGGAATGTGTAGTTGGCGCTCGATAGCGGCACGACCCTCGGAGCAAGGCTCGCAACGCTCTGAGTGGAAGGCTCTCGCTCCGTCGCACACGCTGCTGAAACGGCGATGGCCGCGAGGCAAAGAACTCTGGGAGTCAGCTGCTTCATCTTAGTACCTCATTCAGGGTAATGGCCGCATAACGCCTCAAGCTCTGCTGCAAGCGAATGATACAACAGCGAGCGTTAGGCGACATCGATGTTCTGTCATCGTTCCGGAAGTCGCACCATGGGCTGCTTCAGAACGTCTATCAAGCCCCGATAGTCGCCAGCCATCTGGCCGCACCATCCTGCTGAACAGCGTACGAGCGTTTCAACCTGGTATGAGCGAAGCGGCAGGGAATCTGGCGGAAAGCGCAAGCGATAGACTACGTGTGCCGTATCGACACCCTGACGTAGCGTTCCAATGATGTCAACTCCTTATGAAACGCCTGGGAACAATCTGCCACGTGACACCGAACTGGTCGGTAATCCAGCCGCACTGCGATGGGGTTGCGCCGGCCTTGACGAGATTGTTCCAGTACTCGTCAACCTCCTCCTGATCCTCGCAGTCGACAAAAAGCGAGAACCACTGGGAAAAACTGAAGTACGAGCCGCCGTTGTAGCCCATGAAGGACTGACCGCCGATGACGAATTCGGCGGAAGTGACTGGGCCGTCTTTTCCAGTGCGTGCAACGTTCTTGATTCTGGAGTCCGGGAACGTAGCGGTGTAGAACGCAACTGCCGCGTCGAGCAAGCTTCAGTCAGACCGCTTATCAGGTTCAGCGCGTGTCAGGCGACACGGAGCGGCTTGATTCGAGCCACGTCAGCTTTGATCGCCCGGTTCGCCTCCCACAGATCCACGGCTCGTTGGGCATTCATCCAGAACTCGGGTGAGTTGCCAAACAGTCGCGACAGGCGAAGCGCCATTTCCGGGCTGATTGCTCGACGGCCACGGAGAAGTTCATTGACTGACGCGACACGCCTGCAGCCTCCGCCAGGGCCGCCACGCTAAGCCCGTAGTCAGGGAGAAAGTCCTCGCGCAGCATCTCACCAGGGTGCGTCGGCCGGCGGGTCATTTCGCGGGTATTTGCAATAGCCATTGTGTACTCCTGCTTAGTGGTAGTCGCAGACTTCGACATCATAGGCGTCACCGTCCTCGAAACGAAAGCAGATGCGCCATCGATCGTTGATTGAAATCGCGTGTTGACCTTTCCGATCGTTTTTTAACGCGTGCAGACGATTCCCCGATGGGACCTTGAGGTCGTCAAGCCCCTTGCATGTCGCGAACGCCTGCATTATATACTGAACCATATGGTTCAGTATACGACGACCCGACTTGACAATGCGTTCGCCGCGCTCTCGGACGCCACGCGGCGTGGCGTTCTGGATCAGCTTGGACGAGCCGACGCTTCGATCACGGACCTTGCCGAGAAATTCCAGATGACGCTCACGGGAATGAAGAAACACGTCGGCGTCCTGGAGCAGGCGGGGCTCGTCACTACGAAGAAAGTTGGGCGCGTGCGGACGTGCCGGCTGGGCCCGCGCCGATTGGAGCAGGAGACTGCGTGGCTCGAGAGGTACCGCCAGCGATGGGACGAACGCTTCGACGAGTTGGACAATGTTGTCGGCGAACTCACACGAAAGGAGAAGAGCGATGAACGCAGGAATCGAAAGTAAGCCCGGCGCGGTGAAGAACCGCACGACGGTGGAACGGAAGTCGGACCGCGAGGTGGTCGTCACGCGGACCATCAACGGCCCGGCGCGCATCGTGTTCGAGGCATTTACGAAGGCCGAACTGCTCGAACGCTGGTGGGTGCCCAAGTCGATGGGAATGAAGCTGCTCTCCTGCGAGGTTGATGCTCGTGTCGGAGGCAAGTACCGATTGGCATTCGACGTCGGTGGCGCTGAGCCTGCCGCGTTTTTCGGCACGTATGTCGAAGTGAAGCCGTATTCGCGCCTCGTGTGGACCAATGAAGAAGGTGGCGAGGACGAGTCTGTCACCACGGTGACATTCGAGGAAAAGGGCGGCATGACGCTGGTGGTCCTGCACGAGTTCTATCCTTCGAAGGAAGCGCTCGACGCTGTCGGCACCGGATCAGCCGATGCAATGGTCGAGACGTTCGATCAGCTGGACGAGCTTCTCGTCGCCCGGGTGAGAGCTCAGGACAGTAACGCAGACGTGGATCTCGCGGCCGGTAATGCTTATCGGGAGGTGAGCAGGACTAGGGCCGGACCGCGGACCACCGCTCGGCGACGATGAGTGGGGTGCCCAGTGCATCACGCACCGTGATGGTAGTGCGCCCGGCGGCCTCAGTGAACTGCACCTCGCCGCGCAGCTGTGGCGAGAAGTACTGGTCCGGCCCTTCGGAGAGCAGGCCGACACGGAAGCGTCCGGGCTGGTGCACGCCGATGCGACCGCCTTCGACGAAGACGCGCACTGAGTCCCCCGACGTACTGCGATATGTCCCCGCGCGGGCTGCATCGCGCGCCGTGTCGTTGGCGACGATGCGCCGTGCACGAGGCAGGGCGACCGAAGCGCCGCGCATGATCGCCGCGAGATCGCGCTCGATCGGGGCGGAACGTTCGATGTTGTTGAGCACGATCACCGAGCGCCGCGTCTCCGGCATGCGCATGATGTAGGCGGAGAAGCCGGGAAGGCCGCCGCTGTGCTCGTGCGTGCGGCCGTCGACACCCGTCGCGACAAACCAGCCGTAACCGTACCCGCCGATGCCCGGCGCGAACATTGAGTCGAGCGCGGCATGCTTCACCAGCCGTTCACTGTACAGGGCCTGGTCCCACTTATAGAGGTCGCGCGCGGTAGTGACGAGCCCGGCGTCGGCCTGTGGCGGCTCCATCAGCTGATAGAACGCATTGTAGTGATCAGCGCGGCTCAGACCATTGAAGAAGGCCACGGGATACGCACCCGGGCGCAAGCGATAGCCTTGCGCGCGGTCTGAAACGAGGCGCTCCGAGCGATCTTGGTCGCTTCTGTTCATCGCGAGTGGTCCAAGGATTCGCCGTTGCAGAAACTCGTCGTAGGGCATCCCGCTCGCGCGCTCGACGACAAAACCGAGCACGACATAAGCGCTGTTGCTATAACGGAACTTCGTGCCGGGCTCGTGGTCGAGCGGCCTCCGCATCGCGTCGCGCATGATGCGCAGAGGCGCGTGCGCCTGCGACATGTAGTCGGAGTACGCCTGTGTCGTATAGCCGTCGAACCACTCCTCGTAGTCCGATATGCCCGAGGTGTGCCGCAGCAACTGATGGACGGTCAGCGCACGCCACGTGGGCGGCACACTGTCGACCCACTTCGAGATCGGGTCGGCGATTGAGAGTTTCTTTTCCTCGGCGAGCATCATCACCGCCATGGCGGTGAACTGTTTGGTGATCGACGCGACGCGGAACCGCGTCTCGGGTGTGTTGCGGACGCCCAGCTCCATGTTGGCGAAGCCATAAGCGGTGTCGATCAGCACCTTTCCACGTTCAGCGACGAGCACGCTCCCATTGAGCTGGCCGAGTGACGCGGCGGCGGCGAGATACTCGCGCATCCGCGCGGGACGTTCGTCGCGCGGCGCCGTCGTCTGCGCGAAGACGGGCCAGCCGGCACATGAAAAGAGGAGCAGTACTGCGGATAGGCGCGACATCATAATCTCGGTGGTGGTGAACGACACATTGAAGCCTCTCCCCGCTGTCCGCTTGACCACATAGTTAGGCTGCACCATGCAGCCCATTTCTCCGACGTTTGCTACTCCGTATCACTTCAAGAGGATTTCTCGAATCAGCTCACTGCCCAAATTCGATGATCAACACGGAGCAGAGTTTCCGTTTCTTCCAGCGTGTGCCGACGCCAGTCGGCCTTCGCCTTGTTCCTCACCCCACCGGTCAGCAACAAAACTACACCTGATGGCGACATCGGATCGCACGCCCACGAGGCCTGTTTAACGCTCCGGCGTCGACCTGCGGCGCCGAATTAGTGATTCCGATGCTGCGCAACGATGGCTGGCGCGCACGACGGCCGAACACCGCTCTCGCCCACGTAGCCACTGCCGGCTGCCGCGGTTTCAGTTGCATGGTGATGATGCTCTGCAGGCACACTGTTGGTCAGCCGCATATAGTCGCGGGCCAGAGCGGGATCAGCTGCATCCACGAGGGGCCACTCCGCACCCGCGTCAGGCATGAATGGCCCGACCATGAGACCCATCACGCCCGGCAATGTCCGGCATGTCGGATTGTCGTACACGGCCACGATACGGTAGCGACGGTCCGCCTCCAGGCGCAGTCCCTTGCGACTCCAGGGGAATACGGTGCGCTCCACGGATCTGATTCTTCCGTCGGCGGACTTCTCCGCTCTCAACCGGACGATCACGCGGTTCGACTCCACATCCTCGAGGCGGATTTCGCTGGCAAAATCGTGCAAGTGACCGCCCAGTGCGCGGAAGTGGCCTCCCATCGGCAGCGTGAATTCCGAGCTCGTCGTCGTCACCCCCGGGCCTGCATCGAAAGTGATCGAATCGCCGCGCACAGGGTGCGCGCCGAGGAATACCGGAAAGGTCCGCGACGCGCCCTGCGCACTCGCGGGCGTCAGCGTGAACGTCACGCGGAGCGTGGCGCCATGCACCGCCTCGGCGGACGGATTCACCAGCGCATAGTAGAGAGACATCTGCTGTCCCGCGACGAGCGGTATTCCCATCTTTGCCGGAAGCATCACGGGCGTTGTCTCCTGCGCCGCGGCAAAGATTCGCTCGTAGCGCGGCGACACGAGCGAGCGCCGGCTCAGGTTCGCCATTCCGGCATGGTGGAGCATCTTGCGTGGAAGCAGGGCACCGGTTGAATCGAGCATGTCGATCCTGTAACCGCGCACCAGCACGCTGGCCGGCCAGGAAAACTGGAGGTACGTCTCCTTCCAGTCGTGTGCGTATGGGGTCGCCGCGGGAATGTGAATCCCGCGTGCGCTGACGACGATCTTCCTGTCCGCGCTGTCCACGGACACGTCGACCGTCTGCGCGCCCGCAGGTGTTATCGCCGGAACAGTCGCTAGCAGAGCCAATAAAAGCGGACGCATCCGAACCTCCTCGTGGGGTGAGCTTCAACCGCACGGAGAGGTTAGGGGGTGCCGGCCAGCCAGCCTATACGTATGGTGACGTAGCAGCCTGTCGGCGCCCCGAAACCGCCGTACCGCTGCTCCACGTCCGCGATCGAACTGACCACTAGCCGTTCCAGGACGTCGAGGTCGAGATATCCGGCAGACGTCTGAAATACAGGCACGACTTCCCATCTGGTCCGGAACGATCGAACAATGCGCCTGCGCCATGAGGTTGGATCCGCTCTAACGCCGGCTTCTGCAGCGAGCTTCCTCGTCCCGCTTGTCAGCACCAGCTTGTGTTAGGCCATTGCGCCGCAGTTTTCACTCAACGGGAAAACACTGCGCCGTGCGGAAGTCCTGTGCCTTGGAATCCATGAGGCCAAGCGATATTGGTCATGCTGAAACCAGGCTGGGCGGAACCCGGATTGCGAAAATCACTGTCGATTGTAACCGTGCCATTCTTTCGATTGAATCGAAGCATATACAACCTGCTATCCTGGCCTCCGGAATTTAAAATGATTCGACTTCCCCGCTCGTCCCAAGCCAGCCAGTGGGTAAACTGATTCTTGCCCAGGGAAAGCTCTGAGACCTTCACTGGTTTTGCCGAGTCGGAGACGTCGAGGACGACTACACCTCCAATGGCTGGAACAGCTTCGATCCAAAAATGGTCCACAACGATAGGTACACCACAGAGCCCACCTTCAAACGTGTAGACCGGCTCAGCTCGCGGTAAATCGGTATCGAGACCGGTGACCCGGTGCAGTCCACAGGAGCGAGTCTGAACGAGAACTGTCTTGCCATCGGCCAGGACGCGCGGCTCCTGGGGGTCTTCGTGCCCGTACCCTCGTGGTCCTGGCGCGAGTCGAATTGTTTTAAGCAACTTGAGGTCGGACATCGACCAGACCTGCACCGCGATACCCGATCCCTCGAGGAAGCTCATGGGAGAACTTGTTGTTACCAGGCGATCCAGACTCGGGAGTACTGCAATGCTATATGGTCGGATGAGGACATCGGACACGTCGGGATCTACAGCGCTGACCGAGCGCACGACCCCGCCCTCATTGTTGAGTTCGACCAAGCCGCCGCCTGTCGCACCGTGCTTATGGTGGAAGGTCACCAACGCATTTCCGTTCGGTAACCGTACGAAAGAGTGGGGATGCATGTAGCCTTCGATCTCGT
>JAYUWU010000279.1:0-6759 GCA_043753365.1 Gemmatimonadaceae bacterium
CTTCCCGAGGTCGTAGACGCGCCGAACGGAGGAGTGTTGATTCCCCCGTCAGATCCCGAAGCGCTCGCAACGGCGACGGAGCGACTGCTGGATGACGAAGCCGCGCGTGAATCGTTGTCGGTATCGGCAAGAAATTCGGCCCGTCGCTTCAGCTGGGATTCAGTAGCAGACGCACATTTGAGATTCATTCACAACGTTGCCGCAGGACGCGGCGAGTCTATCAACGCATCCACTCGATGACACAGCAACGGACGGCGCGAAAAGCCAGATCGTCCACAAGCGCGGCAATGCCACACGCGGACAAGCTCTCGCTCGAGCAGAAGCTCGAGCTCTACTATTACATGCGCCTTACGCGGTCGCTCGAAGAGCGGCTCGTCAATCTCTATCGCCAGACGAAAGTCGTCGGTGGGTTGTTTCGCTCGCTCGGCCAGGAAGCTGATGCTGTCGGAAGCGCGTATGCGCTCAACCGGTCGAAAGGCGACATCCTGTCGCCGCTGATTCGAAATCTCGGTTCGATGCTGGTGCAGGGCGCGCTCCCAAACGAGATCATCAAGCAGTACATGGCGAAGGGAGACTCGCCGACTCGAGGCCGCGAGCTCAACATCCACTACGGCGATCTCGTGCGCGGCTTCATCGGCCAGATTTCGCAGCTCGGTGACATGGTGCCGGTCATGGCCGGAGTGACCCTGTCGTTCAAGATGCGTGGCGAGGATCGGGTCGGCATGGTCTACGTCGGCGACGGTGCCACATCCACAGGGGCGTTTCACGAGGGAATCAACTTCGCCGCAGTTCAGCGGTGCCCGCTCGTCGTCGTCGTCGAGAACAACGGCTACGCTTACTCGACGCCCCTGTCCAAACAGACTGCGGCGAAAGAGATGCGCGACAAGGCGATCGGATACGGAATCGCGTCGGAGCAGGCAGATGGCAACGATGTGCTCGCGACATATGAGGTGACCAAGCGCGCAGTCGACCGCGCGCGCGCAGGCGATGGCGTAACGCTCGTAGAGCTGATCACCTATCGTCGCAAGGGGCACGCTGAACATGACAATCAGTCATACGTGCCGCCCGGTGAGATCGAGAAGTGGGCGACATCGAACGATCCGATTGACCGCTACATAAAAGTTCTGACGATGGACCTGAAGGTCGATGCGTCACAGCTCGAGAAGATCGACAACCGCGTCAATGCCGAGATCGATCGCGCAACGGATGAGGCTGACGCATCGCCGATGCCCGAGCCGACAGACGCCCTCGTCGGCATCTACGCCGATCCGCCCGTCGAGCAACCACTCTGGTTCCGTGAAGGAGTTCGCGCGGCCGTAGAGGTAAATGAACGCCCGTCGAGCTGGGGGACGCACGATGTCTGAGATCACTTATCTCGAGGCGATTCGCGAAGCCCTCGCAGAAGAAATGGAGCGCGACGAAAACGTCTTCTGCCTCGGCGAGGACATCGGCGCGTACGGCGGGGCGTTCAAGGTGACTGAAGGTCTTCAGGCGAGATTCGGTGAAAAGCGTGTGATCGACACTCCTATCTCGGAGATTGCGATCATTGGCGCGGCCGCCGGCGCGGCTCACATGGGAATGAAGCCGGTCTGCGAGATGCAGTTCATCGACTTCATCTCGTGCGGCTACGATATGCTCACCAACTACGTCGCTACCGCGCGTTATCGCGCGATGCTGCCGTGCCCGATGGTGGTTCGCGGACCGAGCGGAGGATACGTGCGCGGCGGTCCATTCCACTCGCAGAATCCGGAAGCGGCTTTCATGCACACGCCCGGCCTCAAGATGGTCTACCCGGCGACGGCGAGTGACGCAAAGGGTTTGATGAAAGCCGCGATCCGCGATGAGGACTGCGTGCTTTTCTTCGAGCACAAATATCTCTATCGCCGAATCAAGGAGACGATGCCGGCAGGCGATCACGTCGTTCCGATCGGCAAGGCACGTGTCGCGCGCGAGGGAAAGGATGTATCGATAATCACCTACGCTGCGACAGTCTGGAAGTCGCTCGAGGCGGCGGAGGAACTCGAGAAGGACGGAATTTCTGTCGAGGTGATCGATCTTCGTTCGCTTGCGCCGCTCGACGACGAAGCGATCGTCGCGACTGTGAAAAAGACGAATCGCGTCCTTGTGGTGCACGAGGACACGCGGACAGGCGGTATTGCCGGCGAGATCACGGCTCGTATCAGTGAAACGTGCTTCGAGTGGCTCGATGCGCCTGTGCTGCGTGTTACGGCGGCTGACGTTCCGCTTCCGTATTCACCGCCACTCGAGGATTACGTGCTTCCACAAACCGCCGACATCGTAAAGGCCGTACGACGGCTGGCTGCTTACTGATGGCTGAGCCGGTTGACGAGTACCGCGGGGCGAGGTTCATCGGCGTCGGGTGCGTGACAGCGATGGCCGGTTTTTTCAGTGGCGGCATGATCGGCGTGCTCGTTGCAAAGGTCGTCGGCGTGGTGCAGCGGTGTGAGGCGCCCACGGGACTGCCGGCGTGCAATTGGCACGTGTATGCGGGGATCGGTATGTTGATTGGAGTAATCACGCTGCCGGTGCTCGCTCTCAACCGTCTGCGGCGGAACGAGCAGGCAACAAGCGAAAAGGATTGAGGAGATAAAGGTGGCGTCAGTAGACATCATTATGCCCCAGATGGGCGAATCGATAGCCGAGGGGACGCTCTCGAAGTGGCTCAAGAAGGTCGGCGATGAAGTGAAGCGCGACGAGCCGATATTCGAGATCTCGACGGACAAGGTCGATGCCGAGATTCCCTCGCCGTCCGCGGGTGTGATTACCGAGATCATCGTCAAGGAAGGCGAGACGGTTGCGGTGCAGACGGTAGTTGCCCGGCTCAATACGGATGTGAACGCAAAGGTCGAGGCAGGCGCGTCTGCGCCGGCTCCCGCAGTCGCGGCTGGTGCCGCGGTCGGCGTCTCCGCCGGGGGCCCCCCCCCGAAGAGCGAATCTAAAGCGCCAGCCACTGAATCTCCGGACCGATCCAGCGCACCAGCCAACGGATCGCCGCGAGGCAACGGGAATTCGTTTGAAGACCGCATTCGCACCAAGTCGTCACCGCTGGTTCGGAAAATCGCCGCTGAGCATGGAATCGACATCGCTGCCATGCAGGGCTCGGGAATCTCAGGCCGCGTCACCCGTCGCGACATACTCGGCTTCATAGAGTCTGGTTCCGCTGCGCCCGCGCAGCGGGCACCGTCGATGCACGCTCCAGGCGGAGTCGCGGATTCACACGCGCCGATGCCGCAGGCCTGGCCCGGCGACCGCGTCGAGCCGATGTCAAAGATGCGGGCAATCATCAGCGACCATATGATCGCATCGCGCCGCACGTCGGCGCACGTCACATCATGGATGGAGATCGACCTTACCCGCGTCGGGCGCATCAGGGCCGCTAAACGCGCTGCCTTCGAAGCTCATACCGGGCAGAAGCTCACGTACCTCCCGTTCATCATCTCGAGCGTCGTAAAGGGCATCCAGCAGTACCCGATCATGAACTCGTCAGTTGCCGGTCGCGACATCATTTATCGCAAGCCGGTCAACATCGGAGTCGCGGTCGCTGTCGACTGGGGACTTCTCGTTCCCGTCATCAAGAACGCGCAGGACCTGTCGATCGGTGGAATCACAAAAAGCCTCAACGACCTCGCTGCACGCGCGCGCGCAAAGCGTCTGTCACCTGAGGAAGTGCAGGACGGGACGTTCACCATCACCAATCCTGGAGTGTTCGGCTCGCTGATGGGTGCGCCCATCATCAACCAGCCGCAAGTCGCGATACTCGGCGTCGGCGCGATCGAGAAACGCCCGAAGGTCATTACCGGAGCAGACGGCGAGGATACGATTGCGATCCGGACTTGCTGTTATTTCTCGATTTCATTCGACCATCGGATCATCGACGGCGCTGTGGCAGACCAGTTCCTCGCCTACGTCAAGAAAACGATCGAGGAATTTCCGGAGAGCGCGGTCTGAGATGGCGCGTGCACTCACGATCCAGAGGACGACTGTTACAGCGTCGGAGCGTGATCGCTATTTCGAGCGCCTGCGCGCGTGCAGCAGTCACTATAAGGCGGCAAACTGCCGCTTCTGGGTGTGTGAAGAGCGGGCGCTGACCGGCGCCTTCATCGAATTCACCGAGGCCGACGACGAAGCGACCCTGACGGTCGCTCATGCGAGTGCGCCGCACCGCATTCTCGATCCGTCGCGCATTTACCACGAAAGGGAGATCGGCTGACATGCCGGCGAGAACGATTGCAGTGAACGGTGAGGAGTGGAACGTATTCCCATCGGGCTACATCACTCAGTATGACCAGGACGAGTTTGCGCTGTTCTTCGTCCGCGGAACCGGTGACTCACGCGAAATTCGCGTGAGCCGGTATTCACCGCAGGGCTCTCGTTCGCGCGAACAGTCGTTCGCCGAGCTGAGCAGCGACACGCTGGTTTCACTTTTCGGGCAGTCTCAACCGAGCTTCACGTCGCCCGAGGCCGGCTACAGGCAGTGACGCTGCCTCACCCGGCACAGATCAAGTCGGGGGAGGTCGATCTGCACATGCACTCGACCGCGTCCGACGGCGCGCTCGCGCCGGCGCAGGTGGTTGCATCCGCGGCGGCCGCCGGACTCTACGCAATAGCTCTCACTGACCACGACACGATGGCCGGTGTCGAAGAAGCCACCGCGGCCGGGATCGCCGCCGGGATTCGCGTCGTGCGTGGAGTTGAGCTGAGCGCGCATGACGGGCCGAACGAGATACACATTCTTGCGCTGCACGTCTCACGGTTCGAGCCGATCGAGCAGAAGCTCACGACGTTTCGCGGCTCCCGCGAAGTACGTGCGGCTGCAATTGTCGGCCACCTTAACCGTCTCGGAATCGACGTGTCGATCGAGTCGGTCATGTCGGAAGCGGCAGGTGGTTCAGTCGGCAGGCCGCACATCGCGCGTTCGATGATCAAGGCAGGCGCTGTGCGCGATCTCAGGGAGGCGTTCGACAAGTATCTGGCAGCCGGTCGTCCCGCATACGTCGCCAAGGACCGACTCGAGATCCGCGATGCGATCGCACTCACGCACGCCGCGGGCGCTCTGGCATTCTGGGCGCATCCGGGACAGGACTGTCGCCGCGAGAAGCTGGAGCCTCTGGTCGAAATGGGTCTCGATGGTGTCGAGCTGCGGCACCCGAGTCACAATTCGGAAGATGTGAAGCGACTGACTGCGCTCAGCGAGTTCTTCGGGCTTCTGCCGAGCGGAGGGTCCGACTGGCACGGAGCTCCCGAGGGGCCGCGATGCATCGGGTGCATGCACGTTCCGCACGAATGGCTCGACCGGCAGGATGAAGCCGTTGCGCGAAGGCTTGCTGTAACGTGACAGATTCAAGAGGAGTCGCCCTCATTACCGGCGCCGGGCACAGGCTTGGTCGTGCATTCGCGATAGCGCTTGCTGAACGCGGATACGAAGTCGCTGTTCACTACAACACATCTGGTGACGCAGCGCGGACGACTGTCGAAATTATTTCGGGCACAGGCGGGACTGCGCTCGCGTTCCAGAGTGACCTGGCGAAGCCCGACGGGCCGCAGACCTTGATCGATGCCGTCACCCGCGACATGGGGTCACTGCAAGTCCTCGTGAACTCGGCAGCTGTGATGGAACGCACGCCGCTCGGCGACGTCAGCGTTGAAGACTGGGACCGGATATTCGCGCTAAACCTTCGTGCGCCGTTCTTCCTGGCTCAGGCGGCATCGGGTGTGATGTCGGATGGCTCGTCGATCATCAACATCTCCGATCTCGCAGCGTACGAGACGTGGCCGACCTATATCCCGCATGCGATCTCCAAAGCGGGAATAGTTCGCATGACAGAATCGCTTGCACGGGTACTCGGCCCCGGGATCCGCGTGAATGCGATCGCTCCCGGCGCGGTACTCGTTCCCGATGACTGGGATGCGGAGCAATCAGAGCGTTTTGCCGAGAGCACGCCGCTCAGGCGAAACGGTGATGCTTCGGATGCCGTAGGCGCGATGCTCTATCTACTCGATGCCAGGTTCGTCACGGGCGAGACGATAGTGGTGGACGGCGGCCGCCGAATCCGCAAATGAAGGTGAAGAAATCGCTGGCCGCGCGAGTGTACCGCGCGACTGCGAATCTGGTCGAGCCGGTTCTTCCTCGAGGTCTCCGAACTCCTGCGCATTACCTCTCGCGTCGGATGACAAATCGGCTCGAGGCAGAGTATGACGCAGCGATGGCGATGGTGTCCCCTGGAGTGACCGCAGTGGATGTTGGCGCCAATATCGGGGTCTTCACTTTCGGATTTCTGGCGAGAGGCGCGAACGTGGTGGCGATCGAGCCGCAGCCGGGATGTGCTGCGCAGATCGCTGCGTTTTATGAAATGGGACTTCCGCGAGGTAAGCCCCGCCGCGGTGCACTCGACCTGCATGTGGAGGCGCTCGGCAATGAGTCGGGGTCGGCAACGCTTTATGTGCCGATGAAGGACGGCAGAGTCGACGACGAATCGGCAAGCCTCAAGCCCGGCGAGGGCGACATGATGCGCCTCGATGTCCCGGTCAGGCGACTCGATGATTACGCCCTCGACAACGTGAACATCATCAAGATGGATGTCGAAGGGCGCGAGCTTCCGGCCCTCGAGGGTGCGCGCGCGACAATCAGGCGGTGGCGGCCATCGCTGCTCGTCGAGATCGAGCAGCGTCATCATGAGGAGAATATCTCCGATGTGTTCGGCCGGATCGAAGAAATCACTGGCCCGGGATACCGGACAT
>JAYUWU010000280.1:0-19121 GCA_043753365.1 Gemmatimonadaceae bacterium
AACGCTTGGGTACCGAACCCCAGCCGAGTACGAGATCGACATACTGGGGATCAAGAAAACAGCGTAGTCCCTGTGTCCGCCAAACCGGGGTAAGTCCAAACTCTGCAGTTCTCACGCAACTCCCTCCTTTTGTTGACCTGAGTCGAAGGGAGCCGTTTAAGCAAAGGCATCTCAAGGTGAACCAAGGCGGATGACGCGACCGGTACGCGGATCGAACCGGCTCCCGGCAGGAAGCACGTGCATCGCTGTCCCGGCTGCGCCGAGCACAGCTTTCGCAGGCGTAATCCGGGCGTTCCGCGCGTCGAAGATCATAACCACGCTGGCCCCTATGATTTCCCACGTCCCGTCCGGCCTAACCACAATTGCCGTTGATTCGTCGATCCCGGCACCGATCATCCGTGGATGCTCGAGCACGAGACTGATGAGGCGGTTCAGCCGCCGCCTGCGGACGAAATGCTGATCGACGATCGCCACGTCGATCATTCCCAGCCCTGGAGTCGTGACGATGTTGTCGCGGTCTATCGTCATGAATCCCTGCGATGAATCGGAGGGAGGCCGCGTCCCTCCAATGCGCCTTTCGTCGCCGGTAATCATCATGGAGCTCATCACAGCGGCGCCTGCCGACGTGCCGCCAACGACAGCGCCCCTCGCGTAACTGTCGATGATCGCCCGCGCCGTTCGACTCCCGCCGATGGCTGTCATGATTCGATTCTGGTCCCCGCCGGGGAACCAGACGCCCGTGACACCCTGGAGCTTTGCGACAATTGAGTCGGCATCCGCGTCTGCACGCCTCACGTCGAGGACGAATGCGTCGACGCCAAGACCGCGGAGCTCGGCAACCTTGGCTGGACCGGTAGTCGCGAGTGCGCTCGCCATTGGGAGCACGGCGATCCTCGCCTTCCCGGCCCCGCCTGCAAGGTCGACGAATCTCCGGGTTACCTCGGCCGGAATTGGTCCACCACCTACAACGACGAGATGACCCGCCGGAGCTGCCGGGTTCTGCCCTGGCGACGCGCTGTTGATCGCCGCTGCGCACCCGGCAAGAAGCGGCGACGCTGACGCGAACATTACTGATACGAGATACCGAACTGCCATTCGTTTGTATCGGATTGTCATCCCAACACAATGCGCGAGCGAATCGCGCGGCGAAAGTCCGAAATGTTGGCTTGACCGCACCACTTCCTGCGGCCATATATGGCGCTTCGCTTCCCCGCACCACACGGAGAGTCTGATGCACCATTCACGTTCGTTTGGTCTCGCGCTGATCGTGGCAGTCAGGACCCCAGCTTGCCGTGACGGTCGCGGAGATGGACCTCATCATCAAGGCTGAGGCACTCATCCGCCTCGGCCGTGCGGCCGAGGCTGTACCGCTGATCAATAAGACACGCGTCGCTAATGGCCAGCTGGCACCGGTAACGATCGATGGGCCGCCGGACGAGCCCGGATGTGTACCGAGAAAGCTGAGC
The DNA here is from genome assembly GCA_043753365.1 of Gemmatimonadaceae bacterium. Lineage (GTDB taxonomy): Bacteria > Gemmatimonadota > Gemmatimonadetes > Gemmatimonadales > Gemmatimonadaceae > UBA4720. Next base: position 1,467 of record JAYUWU010000280.1, read on the forward strand.
GGTGCCTGCGGAAGCCTGTGGGACGCGCTGCGTTATGAGAAGGGTGTCGAGATGATCGGCACCGATGGAGTCGTCCGCTTCTTCGATTCACGCGGTTGGCAGCTGCTCCCCGAGAACACCTTCACTCAGCTGCCGGTTCCCGGACGCGAGCTGGGTACGCTGCGACTCGAGCTTTATACGTTCGGTGGCCCCAGTGGACAGTCGTCGAGTCCGGCCCCGGATCCAGAGCATTGCCCGGTCTCATTGCCCCGCTGCCCTGCCTGATTGGCTGAAGCGGGCTACTGAATGAAAAAAGCCGGGACTCGATGAAGTGATCGAGTCCCGGCATTTTTGAATGCGGGAACAGCGTTGATGGGAGTGGGGTGAGTGAAACTACGAGTGGAGTGAGGCCCTCCGACAGAGAAAGAACGACCCGGATTTCCTGGTCTTACCCTTTTTTATTTCTGACTACGCGAGACCACTCTCAACGGTTACGTGATATCTCACGCCCCTCACGACCACTCATCCCACTCCTTTCCTTTTTTTGTAGTTGGCCGTTATTCAGATCATATCCGACCAATCGTACGAAGCCGGCGACGCATTCGCCGCGGCAGGAAAAACGCGCAGGCTGCAAGGATCTTTTCGAGATTGAGCTCTGAAAGCTCCTTCGGGTCACCGGCCCAGTACGTCTGCACAACAGCCTTGCCTGCATTTGCAATGAGCCGCTGCAGCGCCAGCATCAGCAGGAACACGTCGTCGACTTCTCCGAGGAACGGAATAAAATCCGGAATCACGTCGACAGGCAGAAGGATGTAGGCTATCGCCCCCGCTACAACGAGCTTGTCGATTGCCTGCACCCTGTTATCGGTGATCAGGCCGTACAGCAGGCGGAGAAAATTGGGGAGCTCGCTGATGCTGCCCATGACCGTTCGCTTGGCGCCGGTGCGCGGTGCGCGCTCGGTGTCGATCTCGACGTCGGGCGGAAGCTGCCGCGGTCGGCGGCCCGTCTTCGATGCAGGGCGTTTTCTGGCTGCGCTCACTTTGTCTCGTCTCCCGGGGTAGGGGGCAGCTGACTTCCCAACTCATGTGGTCCGCCCCGGGGAATCGATGGCGGCTGAGCTTCGGGTGTTGTCGTGCCGGTGGATCCTGAAGCAGCGTCCATGATCCCCGATGCAACAGACTTGCCAGCCGCGGCAACTTCCGAAATCGCGCCTACCGCCTTGTTCATGATGTTCATCGTTCCCGAGATCGCACTGGCGGAAACCTTACCCGCCCTGAGCGTGCTCTCCACACCCTCGGCGAACCGGGTAAGAGGATTCGGGGCCGGGGCATTTCGCGGCGCATACCGGGTATCGAGGAACTCGATGTAGTCGAGTACCTGGTCGAGCTTGTCGTCTGGAAGAAGGTCGAGCTTGCGCATCAGCCTTTCGCGCAGAATGTCGTTCACGTGAGACTCCTCAGCCGCGCCACCGCGCCCGCTTTCCGCGCGCGTCGATGTGCACGTACGTAGTGCGGGAATGCCCGCTCGTGTAGATCCCGAGTCCCCCTACGAGGTTCGGATGCTTGAGTTCCACGATCTCGACGGCGAGTCCCACCATCCGGCTGTCGACCGCCGTGTAGCGGCCGTCACCGTTTGCATCGATTGCAACGTCGGCGGCATCGCCATACTGGTGCTGGCTGTCCTTCGCAGCGCGCTTCACTCGGCGGTTGTGATCGGGGGCGCGGAATCCAGACTTGACGTCGAGAGCGAGTGCGACTTCGGTCGGCGTGCCGCCATGCCACCGGGCAAGCTCGGAAATGACGAGCTCGATCTTGTCGAGCAGCCGCGGACTCACTGCCGTGTAGCGGGGCCATGTGTCCTGCGAGTCATGGTTCATAAAGTCCCCGACCTTCAGGTGCCTGCTGATTGGCAGATCGACATCCTGCGGGAGAATTTCGAGAAATCCCTCCGGCGGCGTCTGCTTGCCAGCGAGCTTTTCCGCCAGGTAGGTGCCGATCCGATATCCGTTCAGCATGACGCCTTCCTTTTCCTCGAACGGAACCAGCACAGCGACAGTCAGCCCTTCTATGATGCGGCGATTGTCATTCTTGACGAGCGCCAGGCGGTAGAAGCCGGGCTTAACGGGGGCGATGACGTTGGCGCCAGCAAGCGGCAACGACTCGGATGTCACAGCGCTGTCCCCAACCCGGACCCAGCCGTAGCTCAGCGATGTGGGGTCGCCGTGCACGTCCAGTGGGTATTCGAGGGAAGCCCCGGGCATCGCAAACTTGAGGAAGACGCTGCCGCTTGCGCCGTATGCCGTAGCGGAAGGCGCTGCAAGGGGAAGGCTGCGCGAGAGGTACTTCCCAAAGGGTTTGGCGCCGAAAGCCGTTCCGGGGTTCTTCACCTCGAGTGCGCCCAGCGTCGCGAGGACGATCAGCCCAAGCGTGACGACAAGCGCGGGTCGCCTATGGCGATGAAAAGCCGCGTCCGGCAACCGAAGTCGCCGGCCGGAAGGGAGTTTCGACAGCATCCTTACAAGTTAGTCGCGGGGCGGCCGGGGTGCTAATGTTTTGCGCTACGGGTCAGTAGATGTATACCGGCGTCCCCACCGCGACCATCTCGTAAAGTTTCTCGATATCCTCGTTCCTCAGTCTGACGCATCCGTGGCTGACGGCCTGCCCGATGCTCGACGGTACGTTCGTGCCATGCAGGGCATAACCGTCCCCCAGAAGCAGCCGCCGAGTCCCAAGAACCCCCTTATAACGGCGCTGATTCGTTCCGAACGGCGGTATGACGATGTTGCCGTTCACCACGATTTCCCGGCCGTCAGCAGCCTCGAGAGGAACTGAGCGGCCATCGGGGAATTCCTTGACTATCTCCGCGCCCCTCACCCTGACCACAGCCCCGCCACCCGCCTGGATCACCGTGTTGCGATCCATGCGAGCGAGGCCAAGCCCGCGCTTGTTGGCCTGTTCCATGAAGTGCCAGTCAGGCGGCACCCACGCCGGGTCGATCTCCTTCCCCTGCACCTTCAGCCGGCCTCGCGGGGTCTCGAACTTGTAGGTCTTGGCAGCGCCCGTCGCGACCAGGGTCTTGCCACTGCCAGTCGCCACCTGCGTATGAAACAGGATCTCGTTGCCACGCTTGTACCACAGCTCGCGGTCTTCGATGCTCACCACCAGATAAGCCTGGTCTGCAGCCACCACGGGATTCTCCGACGCAAGCCGGGTCAGGCTGTCGGTGCTCTCCCCGAGCTTTCCCTTGACCTGCTCGAGGACGCTCAAGTTGTCGTTGAACACCATCCGGTTGACGTCGCGCTCGTATCGAAGGTCTGCAGTTTTCGTTACCAGCATTGCGCTCGCCGTCGCGGCACCAGCAAACGCGAGGAGTGTTCCCCAAACCCATTTTCCGCCGTTCGCTATCGTATCGACAACTTTCATCTATGCAGCTCCAGCCTGGGTCAGTAGAAGTAGACGCTCATGCCAAGACTCAGATTGGGCATGATCGCCTTCAGATCGTTCCTGCTGATGCGCACCGACCCTGGCGGCATCGCCGACAAATCCTGCGCGGGGGACGCCGCGTCAGACGGCGCGATCAGCGTGCCGCCATCGAGCGTGATCCCGCCCGCGTCAAATTTCGCAACCGACCGCTGTCCGCGCGGTATGACCATCGGTATCGAATCCGCGCCGTTGCTGACCATGCCTTCGGGACCGAACGCGGCAGCCATCTCGCGCAGCACGGCGCCCTCGCGCTCGAGGTAGATCTTTCCGCTGTCCACCGCGACCGAGAGGTGCAGCGCCTTCTCGAGCTTCGCCTGTCTCCGCGCGAGCGCGAGCGCAATCTTCAGCTTGTTTTCTTCAGCCGCGACGATCGCATCAGTGCGAGCTTTTTCCTGCTCGGTCATCCCCGATCGAAGTCTCGTGACTTCCGCTTCGTAGGACCGGCGCTTCAGGATCAGGAAAGCGTCGATCGCCAGCATCGCCGCCAGCCCGATCAGCAAAGTAAAGACGAACCCGGGGTAAGCCCGGCGGAAATCGCGCCAGCCGCCACGACGCCGATCATGCTTGCGTTCGCCGGACGGATCGCGCCGGTCTCCGCTATCGAGCCCCGCGTCGTCTTTCGGTGAGATGTCAGGGCTCATCGTCTTGTGATGCTCTCCAGATCGAGAATTGGCACACCCGCCGGTTCACTTCGACCATCGCGAATTCGAGCGGTCACAATCACCTGCGCCAGCGGAGGAAGACTCCGCACGCCAGCAAGCAGATGTGCTGGAACCGCAATGTAAACCAGTGACTTTTCGGCACCGGGTCCCAGAGCGAGCATATATTGCTCGCCCGCCTGAAGGCCCGTTCGAAGGGGATCGGCCGCCCGAAGAGCGACAGCCTCCACTTCCCATCTCACGAGCTTCCCGCGTGCACCAGCAGGATCCGTGCGAATGTCGGCAACGCTCAGAACACGAAGGGTCGAGTCCGCAGCTATGAGATCTGCCTCACGGACCCACCCTTCGATTCTCACGCGTACCCAGTCGCGATCGCGGGCGATCACGCTGACGGTCCCGCCTTTTTGAACCTGGCCGATAGCGGGGCCCGCTGCCGGAGCCGTGCGCACCACTGTTGCCTTCGTGGCAACGTGGGGCGCGCCTTCCTGCGCGAGTGCGGGTGCGGCGGCAAGCACGAGCACCAATGAAGCGAGTGTTCTCATTTGCTGGATGCGGCTTTTCCGCAGGGGTAGATTGACGTTCGTAACGTACACTCCTACACCGAACTCACAAAATATGAGCCGCGACGTATCGCGACCGGTTGCGCTGATCATCCTCGACGGCTGGGGCTATCGCGCCGAAACTGAGGGGAACGCGATATACCTCGCGAACACGCCGACCTGGGACGCAGTATGGAAGCATCCCGCGCGAACACTGCTGGCTGCGTCAGGACTCCGCGTCGGGCTGCCGGAAGGACAGATGGGAAACAGCGAGGTCGGGCATCTCAACCTTGGCGCCGGACGAGTGGTGATGCAGGATCTCGTCCGCATCTCTCAATCGATCCACGATCAGTCATTCTTTTCGAATCACGCGCTCGTGGAGCAGTGCGCGAGGGCAAAAGCGAACGGCTCGGCTCTTCACCTGATGGGACTGCTTGGCGACGGCGGCGTACATGCCATCGATACACACCTCTACGCCCTGATTGACCTCGCTGTCCGTGAGCGGGTACCCAGAGTCGCAATTCACGCTTTCATGGATGGCCGCGACACGATGCCAACGTCGGGTCTCGGGTACATGGAGGAGTTGCTTGCATACATAGCCGCTCGCAGCGGCACAGTGCCGATCAGCATCGCGAGCGTGAGCGGCCGCTACTACGCGATGGATCGGGATCTTCGCTGGCCGAGAACTGAGCTCGCATATCGGGCGGCGGTAAACGGCATTGGGCCCGCTGCGGGAACACCACTGGGTGTTATTAGAACGGCTTACGATTCGGGAACGACAGACGAGTTCATCCTGCCTGTCGTGATAGAGGAAATGGGAGCCGCGGTCGGGCCGATGCGGGACGGTGACGCCGTCATCTGCTTCAATTACCGGTCCGACCGCATGCGGCAGATAGTTCAGACGATCATCGACCCGGGTTTCGAGGGATTTCCGGTGGCCGGCCGGCCAGCTGTGAGCATCGCCACGCTCACCTCCTACGATCGGACCTTCAACGTCCCCGTCGCGTTTGCACCGCAGTCCATGGCGAACCTTCTGGTCGACATGCTAGAGCTGAATGGACGATCGATGTTGAAGACAGCGGAAACCGAGAAGTACCCGCACGTGACCTATTTCTTCAACGGGGGGCGTGAAGCTCCGTGCAGGGGCGAGGACAGAGTTCTCATTCCCAGCCAGAAGGTCGCGACCTATGACCTGATGCCTGAGATGAGCGCCCCGGGAATCACCGACTTTCTCTGCCAGTCGCTCGAGGCACGCTCGCACGACTTCATCCTTTGTAATTACGCCAACGCCGACATGGTTGGACATTCCGGATCGATGCAGGCAACGATTGCAGCTGTCGAGACGGTCGACGCGTGCCTCGCGCGAGTCATCAGCGCGGCCGGGAAGTCCGGGACGCGTCTTCTCATTTCCGCTGACCACGGCAACGCCGAAATGATGATTGACCCTGCGACGGGCGGTCCGCATACCGCGCATACGACCAATCCTGTCCCATTTGTCGCCCTTGGCGACTCCTCGATCCACGCGCTGCGTGACGGCGGAGCTTTGGGCGATGTGGCCCCGACTATATTGCACATGCTTGGAATCGGTCAGCCGCCTGAGATGACCGGAACGAATCTCGGAGACATTAAATGAAGCAGGTGTTGCTGGCTTTTTTGGTTTCATTGGCCGCTGTCCCCGCGGCTGCCCAAGGTATCGATGTAGGGCATCAGCCTGGCTCGAGCCCGTTTGCGGACCTCGAGTACAAGCATGAGGCATCGGTGGTGGGGGGCTGGTACCTGGCTGGGAAAGATCCGGCAGGCGTGGCGCCCAGAAGTGGACCGATGGTGGGAGTGCGGTATGAGGTGGGAGTGGGCGGGCCTGCTCAGGTCGTTGTCCGTTTATCACATGTCAGAAGTGAGCGACAGGTCATCAACCCGGTGGAGCCGACCGGTTCGCGGGAGCTCGGAATCCAGAGCTGGCCGCTTTATCTCGCTGACCTGGGCATGTCGATCAACCTCACGGGCCAACGCAGCTACCGCGGAGTAGTGCCCGTGATCTTCACCGGCATCGGACTCGCCAGTGATCTTGGCAAGAAGGTCGAGGAAGATCCGTACAAATTCGGCACCACATTTGCCTTTTCCCTGTCGGGTGGCCTGCGCTTCGTACCCAGGAGCAGATTGCAGATGAGAGCCGACGTCGGGACATGGTTCTATCAGGTGAAGTATCCGACTGAGTATTACGCTCTTACTTCCGACAACACTGCTTTCCTCGAATCGGACCAGGCGAAGAACTTCTGGAAGAGAAACCTCGGCTTCACCCTCGGGGGTTCGTACATGCTCTTCCGCTAATCGTTCTGAGCGGGAGGATACGTTGGCCGACGACTACGACAACACAGACGAAATCAGGAACCTGAGTGACGAGGAGCTTCACGCGCACGTTCGCGCCGAGCTCGCCTCGCGCAACGGGTTTGACAGCGACGACATCGAGCTTGCCGTTCGCGACGGCGCAGTCACGCTATCAGGACGCGTCGGTACAGAGGAAGAGCTGCGCATCGTCGAGCACGTGCTGACCGATGTAATCGGAATTGAGGAAGTAACCAACAACCTCGTTGTCGATGAGCTCCGCCGGGCGGTGAGCCCCGAAGCGATCGACGAGCATCTTGCAGATGAGGAGCAGCACTCGGGTCTCCTGCTCGGCGACGTCCCGCGTCAGTTCAGCGCTGAGTCGGCACACCTCGCTGACGTGGGAAGCAGCGATCCCGATGGAACACGCGACCTGCAGGAGGCAATGGAAGAAGGCGAGCCTTGGACTCCACCCGAAAGCCCGACACCCGAAGGTATCGGCGGATCGGACCAGAGCCCCGGGGCGCAGAACGCTGAGCACTGAAATTTTGCGGACGGGTGGCGAACTTTGCCGCTCGTCCGCTTTCAGTTCGGCGCCCTGTCTCCCAGATTACCGCGATGCCACGCGCTTACCTCACGCGCCGCGTTGCCTTTGCGGCCGCTCACAGATATCGAATCCCTGACTGGACCGACGAGCAGAACGAGAAAGCGTTCGGGCTTTGCGCGCGCCAGAGTTATCACGGTCACAGTTATACGTGCGATGTGACGATTCGCGGGTCGATGCATCCCGTCACCGGATTCATCTTCGATCTTACTGAGCTCGACCGCATACTTGCCGAAGAAGTCACGGCGCGATTCGACCATCGGAACATCAATACCGATGTAGCGGAGTTCGCCGACGGATTCCTTATTCCGAGCGGAGAGAACCTGGCGAAATTCATTTTTGAGCGAGTGAGCGTACGGATGCCCGAGGTTGATGTGATCGATGTTACGGTTGCGGAGGATCAGACACTGAGCTCCAGCTACAAGGGCGAAGAATGAGCGCCCGCATCCTGAAGGGAGTCGCGCTGGTCGCGTTGATGACAGCGTGCGCTCCTCCTGGCGGAGCTCCGACTCCAGCAAGGAGTCCGCTCGCGTCGCTTCGCTACTCGATCGACTCGCTCGTGAACGACCCGATGTTCGCGCACGCGCAGCTTGGCATACTGATCGTGAACCCTGCGACCGGTGACACTCTCTACTCGAGAAATGCGGGAAAGCTCTTCATGCCCGCTTCGAATCAGAAAGTGCTGAGCGGCGCAGTCGCGCTCGCGCAGCTCGGCCCCGACTTCAGGTTCAACACCGTAATTGCAAAGCGCGGGACGCAACGCGACTCGGTGCTTGAAGGCGATCTCATCGTCATCGGCAGGGGCGATCCCACGATCAGCAACCGGTTCCACGGAAGCGCGGCGGATGCCATGTCGGCAATCGCAGACTCGATTCGCGCGCGCGGTATCACGCGGGTTACGGGGTCACTCCGACAGGGTGGGAATGCCTTCCCCGACAGCATCTATGGTTACGGCTGGGAATACGACGATCTCTCGGGATCGAGCGGCGCGCCGGTTGACGAGCTGCTTTACAACGAGGGAATGGTGACGCGGCCTGCGAAGGTAGACGGCCGCGACACCACAGTGTCAGTGGCAACACGAACCCCGGGATATGCATACCTGAGTGCGCTGTATCTCGCGTTGACGCGGCAAGGCATTGCGGTGGATGGACTCGTCGACCTGGGGATAGATAGCCTCACAGTTCCGTACGACACCCTCTACGCGTTTCAGTCTCCTCCGTTGAGCGAAGTGCTCAAGCACTTCCTCAAGCCTTCCCAGAATCAGATCGGCGAGGTTCTGCTCAAGACACTTGGTCTCGAGAAGACAGGAGTCGGCACGGCTGACAGCGGTGCGGCGGTAATCACTCGCCAGCTGGAGGAGTGGGGCGTGGACTCGACAGGTGTTGTCGTCTACGACGGAAGCGGGCTATCGCGCCACGATCTCGTCTCACCCGAGACAATGGTGAAGACACTCGTGGCAATTATGCGCGACTCTACGACGTTCTCAGTGTTTCACGAAGCGCTTCCGATTGCCGGTGTCGACGGGACGATACGAAACCGGATGACCGGAACCGCTGCCGCCAACAACCTGCGTGCAAAAACCGGCACGATCGAGTTCGTGAGATCGCTGTCAGGTTACGTGTCCACGGCTGATGACCAGCTCCTCGTATTCTCGTTCCTCGCAAATCATTTCACCGTCAGAGTCGCGCAGGTCACCCGCCTGCAGGATGCGATAGGAGTCCTTCTCGCGAACTACCGAAGCGCTACGCAGTGATCTCTGTCGCCGAGGCCAGCGAGAGAATTCTCGCGCGGGCGAGCGCGCTTCCGGGAGAGACTGTCGCGACAGGCAACGCAGCCGGACGATTTCTCGCTGAGGATGCGGTCGCGCAGCTGACGTCCCCACCTTATGACAACTCGTCGATGGACGGTTACGCGCTGCGACGCGTCGATCTGACCATCGGAGCCACGTTCACGGTAGTTGACTCGATTCCTGCGGGGTCGAGTCCTTCGCGCGTGCTGGGGCCTGGCGAAGCGGCGCGCGTGATGACCGGAGCACCTGTCCCCACGGGCGCTGACAGCGTCATCAGGCACGAGGACACCGATAATGGCCGCGCCGTTGTCACTGTCGCCGACACTCGCGACGGGGGGCGCAACATTCGAAGGATGGGCGAAGACTTCTCGGCGGGCGACACACTTTTTCGCGCTGGCGAAGAGCTTGGTATTGCGCACATCGGTGCTCTGGCCGCGAGTGGTCTCAAGTCGGTGCACGTGCATCGAAGGCCACGAGTGGCAATGATCACGTCGGGTGATGAGCTGGTCGAGCTCAGCGACTTCCAGCCGTCGATGAGCGGGTCGCGAATCATCTCGTCGAACTCGGTCACACTGGCTGCAGCGATAATCGACGCGGGTGGTGAGCCGGTGGACGCCGGAATAGCCCGCGACGATCCCGCATCACTCCGCCAGAAAATCGAGTCGGTCCGTGACGCCGACCTGATCATCACAACTGCGGGAATGTCGGTCGGCGATCATGATCACGTCAGGGATGTCTTCAGCTCTCTCGGGGCTACTCTCGATTTCTGGAAGGTGCGAATGCGCCCGGGAGCACCACTCGCCTGCGGCGAGCTCGATGGCGTGCCGTGGATCGGCATGTCGGGGAATCCTGTTTCCGCGCTCGTGAGCTTCGAGTTATTCGTGCGACCCGTGATCCGTCGAATGCTGGGTTCGCACCGGGTTTTCCGGGAAACAATCCCAGTCACGCTTGGCGAGCCGGTAACGATCGCGGCATCACTGATGCATTTCCTTCGCGCCGTGATTACCCGAGTCGAAGGCAACATGGGCGAAGCGCGGCTGGCGGGCTCTCAGAGCTCCAGCGTGCTGTCAGCGATGGCGCGCTCGAACGCGCTGTTAATTCTGCCCGGCGACCGCCTTGAAATGGCTGCTGGAGAAATTCACCGCGCGCTTCCACTGGGGCCATCCTTCGGGACTGCCGATTCACTGCGCCTCACGTGAGCCGCGCGGTAATTGCGCTCGAAGATCTCGAGGGTGCCGATCTCGTAGATGCGCTCGAGAGCCGGTTCACGACGACCACGGGGGACATCGCCATTGGTTCGCGGACGATCTCGATACTCCGCCCGAAAAATTCCGACGACCTGATCCGCGAAGAAGATTTCGTCATGGATGAGCGCCTGCCCTACTGGGCTGATATCTGGCCGTCTTCGACGATTCTTGCTGCCCATTTTATCGCGCTCTCGGAAGATGGGCGGGATCGCACCGGCAAGCGCGGCCTCGAGCTTGGATGCGGGGTCGGACTGGTCACAACCGCTTCGATGCTGGCCGGGTACGACATGACGTCGACTGACTACTACACTGATGCACTCGCATTCACGCGCGCAAATGCCTGGAGCAATACCGGCAGAACTCCGGAAGCGCGCATGATTGACTGGCGCTACTTCCCTGACGATGCGCGCAACTTCGACCTGATACTCGCCTCTGACGTACTTTACGAGAAGGAGTACGCCCGTCTGTTACCCGGCATATTCAAGCGGGCGCTCGCGCCGGGCGGGATGGTCATCGTAGCAGATCCAGGAAGGATCGGAGTTCCTGAATTCAAGGAAGAGTGCGATGTCGCCGGGCTTGTCATCCGCGACAAGACGACTGTTCCATTCGAGGCAGAAGGGATCAAGCAGCAGATCGATTTGTACGAGATAGCTGACCGCCGCAGCTAGCAGTTACATCAAGCGGTATTTGGGCCCGCTCTCGCCTTCCCGCGGCGTCCATCGCGGGCCGATCACGTCAGTCGCCTTGCAGTCGATACAGTTGGCCTGATTCACGACGAGCCGCCCTTCGTTCAGCTCGTACACGCCGGCAGGACACATGTGCACGTAGAGCTGCGCAACCTCAGGCGGAATGTCCTTGCCTACGACCAGGTGCGACGGAATCGTATCGCGGGTTGCGTTACCCGACTTGAAGTTCGCGTCGAGCTTGCTGAAGGTGAGCTTTCCGTCGGGCGTAAATGGCTCTTCAGCGGCAACTGTCCGCGGCGCTTCAGCATCTGAATGGGAGTCGATCTTGCCGCCGGGAAACGCGCCCTTGGTAAGCGTCATCAGAGTCGCCTTGATGCCGCCGGCATACAGACCGCCGCCCTGGAACGCGAGACGCATGTTGCGCCGCTCCTTCAGGTCCGACACTATGTAACTCGCATTCACAAGCGCGTCGTACCGCGCCATCGTATTCTCGCAGACATCGTCCTTCTTGAGCGCATCAAAGATCGCTCTCGCCGCGAAAATGCCGGACTGCATCGCGTAGTGAACGCCTTTGAGCGAAGCAACTTCGACAAAGCCCGCCGAGTCTCCTGTGACAAGAACGCCATTCCCGTGGCGACGCTTCGGGAGAGCGTAAAATCCTCCCTCGGGAATCGTTTTGGCGCCCCACTCCACCATCTCACCGCCCTCGAGATAATCACGAAACGGCGAGGCAGTTTTCAGCTTCTGAAGAAGCTCGTGCACGTCGAGAGTGGTGTTGCGATAGTCCATCCCGACGACTATTCCGATCGCGACGAGATTCGGTGTGAGCGGATACATGAAGCTGCCGCCGAACGCGTCGTTAGGCAGCGGCCACCCAAGCGTGTGAATGATCGCATCGACCGGCTTCTTCGTTTCCCATATCTCCTTTACGCCGAGCGCGAAGATCTGGGGATTCTCGGAAGTGATCCCGGCGTATTCCATCCAAGCCTGCGCCAGTGATCCCCGCGTGCCCTCAGACAGGACAGTCACGCGCGCTGAGATGTCAGTCGGTGGAGTGAATCCGCTGCCAGGCGAGCCGTCTCGCAGCACACCCGTGGGCGTCGTGCGCACTCCCACGACCCTGTCTTCCTCCATCATCAGCGATGCAACGGGGAACCCCGTAAAGATGTTCACCCCCGCTGCCTCGGCCTTTTCACCAAGCCATCGCACGATCTCTGACAGCGATGAGATGTAGTGCCCATGGTTCTGCATCGTAGGCGGAGTCGGGATGCGCTGAGCGCGGCCGCCCATCATGAAGTAGACGCGCTCCTTCTCGACGGCCGCGCGAAATGGAAAGTCCGCGATCGTGAGGTCGGGAAACAGCTCGTGAAATGCGCGCGGATTCACCACTGCACCAGAGAGGGAGTGCTCTCCAAGCCCCGAAGCCTTTTCAAGAACGGCGATCTGAATGTCGCCAAGTGTCCCGCCCGCCTCGTTGTCCTCCTTCACGAGGCGAGCGAGCTCGATCGCGCCAGCGAGTCCTGCCGGACCACCGCCTACGAAAACAACATCCATTGGAACGGCTTCCGCATCGAGCGGCTCGCGCAGGATCAGCTCAGGGGGAAGCCCCGGCTGAAAATCGGATGGTATCACGGTAAGACGGCGGGTATCGGCCATCGCTAACTGCCCTTTCTTGCTTCGCGCACGGCTTCAGTCAACGCTGGGACGACTTCGAAAACGTCTCCGACGATTCCGTAGTCGGCAATCTTGAAGATCGGCGCTTCCTTGTCCTTGTTGATCGCGACGATGGTGCGAGACGTTCGCATGCCGGCAAGATGCTGGACGGCTCCCGAGATTCCGACTGCAACGTAGAGGTCGGGGCTGACGAGCCGCCCTGTCTGTCCGATCTGATCCGAATGTGGACGCCATCCATCGTCAGTCACGGCGCGCGTTGCACCAACCGCTGCGTTACCGAACGCGTCGGCCAGATCCTCGACGAGCTTGAAGTTCTCGGCCGCCTTGAGTCCACGCCCACCGGCCACGATGACAGGCGCTTCTGCGAGATCTAGCTTTCCGCGCGCTCCCGTGACCATCTCCCTGACTATGACTTTCGAGGCCGCCGGATCACCAGCGGGCTGAACACTTTCGACACGTCCTGCCTTTGCGCTTGCGACTGGCGGGAAAGTGTTCGGCCGCAACGATACGATCGCAGGAGAGCCCTGCATGGAAACCGTCGCGATGACCTTGCCGATGTTCATCGGGTGCCTGACTGTGAGTGTCTCGCCCGAAAGCTCGATGCCGGTAACGTCTGTCACAATGCCGACTCCGAGCTTTGCCGCGATCCGCGGAGCCAGGTCGCGGCCCTGCGCCGACGTCGCGAAGACCGCAGCGCGATACCCGCCTGCCCCAATACGCTCGGCTGCAACCGATGCCGCGGCCTCGGCGTTGTAGTTCGCGAAGCCTTCGTGCTCGCACACCATTACGACGTCGGCTCCATGCTGCGCGAGCTGGTCGGCCTTCTGTGCAATTCCTGGCGCGCCGACAAGCAGAGCGTGTACTTCACCGCCGGTTGCGTCGGCGAGTTTCCGCGCCGCAGTGACTGCCTCGAGTGCAACCTTGCGCAGCTCGCCGCCGCGTGCTTCCGCAAAAGCAAAGATATTCGCCATCAGATCACCCTCGCTTCTGTATGCAGCAGCCTTATGAGCTCGGGAACGGCTCCCGCACCCTCGCCAATGATCCGACCCGCGGCGCGTTCCGCGGGCAACTCCAGTTTCTCGATCTTCACTTTTGACTCGCCAATCGCCGCTGGCTTCGATTCGAGCGGTTTTTTCTTTGCCGCCATGATGCCTTTCAGCGACGGGTAGCGAGCGGTGTTCAGCCCTTCATCCACTGTGAGCACCGCCGGCAGCGGAAACTCGACAATCTCCTGTGCACCCTCGAGCTCGCGCTTGGCGGTTCCCTTTCCGTCGGAGATGTCCAGCCGCGAAATCGCCGAGACGCATGGGAGGCCGAGGAGTTCGGCGACCATTGGCCCAGTCACTCCGTTTGAAGAGTCTGGCGAAAGCTTGCCGAAGAGAATCAGATCGTAGCCGCCATCCTTCAGCTCGGCGGCAAGTGCTGATGCGATCGCGAAGCCGTCGAACGGAATCTTGTCGGCCAGCAGGTGCACGCCCTTGTCGGCGCCCATGCTGAGCGCTTTCCTGATCGTCTCCTGCACCGCGTTGGGTCCGAGGGAGATCACCGTAACTTCGCCCTGGCCAGCTTTTTCCTTCAATTGAAGCGCGGCCTCAACGGCCCACGCGTCGAAGTCATTGAGATCGAACTTGACGCCAGCGTCGTCCACTGAGGCGCCATCAGAAGCAATCTTGAAACGCACGTCCATGTCGGGGACGCGCTTGACGCACACGGCGATCTTCACGTGTGTGTTCTCCCTTGTGAAAGATTTCACTAAAACTAAAGGTTTAGCACTCGTTCTTGGAGTCGAACTGACGAAAAACGACCCGGACCGGCTTCATTGTGAAGTGAGGTCCGGGTCTCGCTCCGCTCGAAGGGACCGCTTCCCTTCAAGCGCCAAGGTATGACCCGGGCGTCACCGAGCCGTCACAACCTTGGCCGCGCCAACACGTCCCTTCCTTGCGATATCGCGCACTTTCACGGAGTATCAGGCGTGTTAACCCCAGACAAGAGTCGGCCATTTGACGCCGTTTAGATCGCTTCCGCTGATTTTTGCCCTTGTCGCCCTCGGAGCCTGTGTCAACGGTTCTGCGGCGCCCGTCGTGCCGGAGCCACCTGCCGATTTGGTCGAGCGTGTCGTGACGCGGGACACAGTTCAGGTCGACGTTCCAACGCGGGTGCAGATGCAGAACGTCGACTTCTACGTGGATCGCGAAATCCCGCTTCGTGTCAGGCGCTTGAACGGGACGATGCGAAGCAAGCAGGGTGGCCCGGTGTTGTTCGACGACAAGCGTTCGTTCGTCATCGCTGTCCGTTCGGCGGAGGTCGGGCTGACCGGGCGGGATCTCAGCCTCCTTCTCAATCGCTACGTCTTCAACTACACAGGGTCGCCGCTACGGAACATCAGCATCACGACATCGGGTCCGCTCCTAGTTCAGAAAGGCACGCTTCATAAAGTTTTCCCGATGCCTTTCGAGATACATGCTCAGCTATCGGTCACGCCCGATGGGCGCATCAGGATTCATCCGGTACGCACGGAAATTCTCGGCCTGCACGTGGACAAGCTGATGAAAGGGCTTGGTCTCGCTCTCGACGAAGTCATCGACCTCAAGAAAGCAAAGGGCGCGTCAGTAAGCGGCGATGATATTCTGCTCGAGCCAACAATGATCCTGCCGCCGCCGGCAATCGAAGGGCGCGTCAGCTTTGTTCGAGTCGAGGGCGATCAGGTCGTGCAGACGTTCGGCACCCTCGCAACCACACCGCTCGGAACGGTCCCTGACTCTACCGCGAGGAACTACATGTACTATCGCGGCGGAAACTTGAGATTCGGCAAGCTGCTGATGGTCGATGCAGACATGCAGATCAACGATCTGGATCCCGCTGACCCGCTGAAATTCAACATCGATCGATATCTCGATCAGTTGATCGCTGGCTACACGCTGACGTTGCGATCGGGCGGTCTCAACGTATTCATGCGTGACATCGACAAGCTCGCCTCAGATCCTTCCTCCGCGCCTCCCCGGCCCAGCAAATAGCAAACAGCGAATAGCTAATGCACGGAACGAACAGCGAGTAGCAAAAAGCGCGCGTTTGGCTGCTTGCTGATGGCTGCCTGCTATTCGCTATTTGCTATTCGCTATTCGCTGCCTGAAACGGTTCCCTACTCGAACGCAGCGATGCCCGTAACGGCCTGGCCTATTATCAGCGTATGAATGTCGTGAGTCCCCTCATACGTATATACGCTCTCCAGATTCGCCATGTGCCGCATCGACGCATACTCGGCGAGAATGCCATTGGCGCCGAGAAGCCTGCGCGCCTCGCGGGCAATGTCGGTCGCAATGTTGACGTTGTTCCGCTTGGCGAGTGACACCTGCTGCGGTGTGACCTTGCCCTCGTCCTTGAGGCGGCCGAGGTGCAGGGATAGCAGCTGTGCCTTGACGATCTCCGTAACCATGTTCGCCAGTCGCTCCTGCTGGATCTGAAATCCTGCGATCGGCTTGCCGAACATGATGCGATTGCCCGCGTATGACAGCGCTTCCTCGTAGCAGGCAATGGCCGCCCCGATTGCACCCCAGGATATGCCATAGCGCGCTTGTGTCAGACACATGAGCGGGCTCTTGATTCCGCCTGACTTCGGCAGCACCGCATCAGCCGGAAGCCGGACGTCCTGTAGCACGAGCTCACTCGTATCGGAGGCACGAAGCGAAAGCTTGCCCTTCTGGTCACGCGCGCTGAAGCCCGCAGTGTCAGTGGGAACTATGAATCCGCGAATCGACTTGTCGTCGTCGAGATCGCCGGTTTTTGCCCACACGATGGCAACTTGCGCGGTCGATCCGTTCGTGATCCACATCTTCGCGCCATTCAGGACCCAGCTACCGTCGGCCTGCTCCTTCGCGCGGGTGATCATGCCGGACGGATTGGACCCGTAATCAGACTCGGTCAAGCCGAAGCATCCAATGACTTCTCCGCTCGCCATCTTCGGAAGCCAGTGCTTTTTCTGCTCTTCACTGCCGAAGGCGTAGATAGGGTACATCACCAGAGAACCCTGCACCGATGCGAATGAACGAACGCCGGAATCGCCCCGCTCGAGCTCCTGGTTGATGAGGCCGTAGGCCACATTGCTCAGTCCGGCACATCCGTATTCCTCCGGGAGGTTCGCCCCGAAGACTCCCAGCTCCGCCATCTGCGGAATGATCTCGCGCGGAAAGCGGCCCTCGACGTAGCACTTTCCGATCACCGGAATCACCTGCTCGTCGACGAACTGCCGAATGCTGTCACGAATCGCCCGCTCTTCTTCGGAGAGAGCAAAGTCGATGTTATAAAGGTCTCTGTTGGTCATTCGTCAAAGATAGCCGGGGCTGCGTTCGGGAGGAAACGCGAGCGATCGGCGAGCTCACGCCGCGCACGCGGGGCAATCCCGACAGCTTTTGCCTTGCGCCTGAACTCACTGCCATGATCAGGGCGCGTCCCCTGCTCATCCTGCCATTGGTGAACCATTTCGTGAAGCAGGGTGTGGAGAGCCTCATCCCAGCCGTTTCGCCTGATATGATGCCGGCTAATTACGATTTCGGCTTCCCGCCGCGCCTGGCCCCGCCACACGTAGTGACCCAGCCTGCTCTTCATGCGCCGGGAAACTCTGATCGGGACGCTGCTGAGCTCACCTCCGAAACGCGTCTGGTTCAGGAAAGCGTGGT
>JAYUWU010000281.1:0-2680 GCA_043753365.1 Gemmatimonadaceae bacterium
GGTGGCGGCGCGGGCGGAATAATCACCGGCGGCGGAACCGGTATCGGGCGTCCCGAATCGATCACTGGTGGTGTGACAACAGGCTCATCGATCACCGGGACTTCAACTTCAGTCGTGTCCGCGTCCTGGATCGCATTCAATGAATC
This sequence comes from Gemmatimonadaceae bacterium, assembly GCA_043753365.1. Classification (GTDB taxonomy): domain Bacteria; phylum Gemmatimonadota; class Gemmatimonadetes; order Gemmatimonadales; family Gemmatimonadaceae; genus UBA4720. The sequence continues at coordinate 147 of JAYUWU010000281.1, forward strand.
CTCGTATGCCGACAGGTTCATTTCCTCAGGATCCTCGACCGCCTCTACATCCTGCATGCCCGCCATCTGCCGGGCCCATTCCGCCCACTGCTCCTCGGTCATGTAAGCCGGTTCCTCGAACTCGGTGAGCATCGGCTGTCCGTCCCAGTATCCCCCGCATGGCTCGCGCGGCTCGGTTCCCGACAGAAAAACCTCAGTGACCGCCGGGCCACAACCGCTCCGCCATACACGCCCCGATCCGGCCTCGACCTGCATGATGCTGACGCCGGCGGGTTGAGCAAGATCTGATTTCGAGTGCGGAGCGCGGCGCATGAACTCCGCCCACATCGGCACTGCTGCTTCTCCCGACGAGATCCTGAGCGGTCTACCGTCGTCGAAACCGACCCATACCGCCGTGAGAAGATCGGGCACGTAACCCACGAACCATGCATCGCGATAGCTGTTGGTGGTTCCCGTCTTCCCTGCGACATAACCAAGCCCATACTGATTGAGCCGTGCGGCAGTGCCACGCGTGACCACGCCGCGCATCAACGAATGCATCACGTACGCGACGGCCGGATCCATCGATTCACGCTGTTCAACCTCGTGCTCGTAGATCGCGTCGCCGTCGCTGTCCTCAACCTTCTCGATGAGGTATGGCTCCGCGCGCGCGCCAAGGTTGGGGAAAACGCTGTATGCCTCGACCAGCTCGCGCATCGTGACGTCATCTACGCCGAGGGCGATCGCCTGAGTGTCTGACAGGTCGCCCTCAAAGCCGGACTCGTGAAGAACATCCTGTACCTTGCTGACACCAACGCTCGATGCAACACGAATTGCCGGAACGTTGAGCGATTTCTCGAATGCCTCCCGCACAGTGACCTGACCGCGGAACTGCTGGTCGTAGTTCTTTGGCTTCCAGACATTGTTTCGTGCAAGCGTGATCTCGACCGGGGAATCGTCAAGGAGAGAAGCGGGAGTGATGTTTCGCGCGGCGACAGCTGCCGCGTATACAAATGGCTTTGCGGCAGATCCGGGCTGACGCTGCATTCGCCGTGTGCGATCGAACTGGGACGTCCGGAAATTTGAACCACCAACCAGCGCGCGGATTCCTCCCGTCGAAGGCTCGACACTCAGAAGCGCCGCCTGAAGTGGCTTGCCCCGCGTCAGGTACGAATGCCCCGCGCGAAGGCGTTGCGTTCCCACCCTGACCGCACGCTCTGCAGCCACCTGCATCCCGGCATCTACCGCAGTGCGGATCTTCAGTCCCCCGAAGCCAAGCCTTCGCGAGCCAACCTTGTCAATGAACTCCTGTCGAACGGCGGCAATCAGATAGGGGTGCGGCCTGAGCCGTCGCGATCCGGGACGGAACTCGGAATCAGCTCCCTTGGCGCGGCGTTGCTGGTCAGCAGTTATCCATCCTTTCCCCGCCATCACATTCAGCACGGCGTCACGCCGCTGCTTCGCGATTCTCGCGCGCTCATCGGGGTTGTCACGATTTGGCGCGCGAATCATCCCTGTAATGAGCGCAGCCTCTGAAACCGTGATGCTCTTTGCATCTTTTCCGAAGTACACTCGCGCGGCTTCCCCGAGTCCGCGGACTTCGCGTCCATCGCGATGGCCAAGGTAGATCTCGTTGATGTAAGCCTCGAGTATCTCGTCTTTCGAAAGGCGCAACTCGATCATCAGAGCCGTTCCCGCTTCAAGGAACTTCCGGGTGAAAGTTCGCTCCGCCGAAAGGAATCTCATTTTGGCGAGCTGCTGAGTTATTGTGCTGCCGCCTGCGGCAACTCCCCCGGCGGCTATGTTCGACATCGCTGCGCGGCCGATTCCGATCGGGTCTACGCCAATGTGCCCGCGGAAGCGTGTATCCTCTGCTGCAAGAAAAGCGTACGGTATATGGTCGGGCAGATCGGCGAGACTGACAGGTTCCGCAACGCGCCATTCTGATCCGTACAGCGAAACTATTGTCTTCCCGTTTCTGTCGAGGATTTCCGTTGGCGCATTCCATGAGCCGGGCGTGAGCTCAGTGGCTACCCGGTAGCCGAGCCATCCGAACGCGCCTGCGGAAATCCCGGAGAGGGCGACGAACGAAACCAGTACGATCAGAGCGAAACGAGTGCGCATGCAGGGAAAAATGGCAAGAAGGAAGCCCGGCGACTCTGGCCGGGCTGTATCGTTGTGGATTCAATCCTGCATTCAGATCTTGCCACCCTTTGAGAAGTCTGAAGGAGCTCACTTGGAACAGGTACTGACGCGGCAACAGGGTGACATCGTCGCGCTCGAGCGGCAGCTCGTGCTCCGCGTGCGCGATGCGCTCTCGCGTTCCGACGGGCCGCGAGCCGATCTCGACAGGCTGGCGGCACTCGTCAACGAGATGGATGAGCTCTTTCTTCTGGTCATCGTCGGCGAATACAACAGCGGCAAGAGCACATTCATCAACGCGCTGCTTGGCGACGAAGTGTTCGCAATGGGCGATCTTCCCACCACGCGTGCCATATCCATCCTTCGTTATGGCGAAGCGGGACCACCCGAGACGATCGCCGAGAATGTCCAGT
>JAYUWU010000282.1:0-2669 GCA_043753365.1 Gemmatimonadaceae bacterium
GGCATCATCAACCGAGAAGGCACGATCCTGCTCGAGGGCACGGGCACCGGCGCAACCAATCCCGCGATCAACTACGCGGGCGGCACCAACAACGCCGACAACAGCGGCGAGTTGCGTTACGTTCGCGTCGAATTCGCGGGCTTCGGCCCGGTGCAGGATGCCGAGTTGAATGCCTTTACGTTCGCCGCAGTGGGCAGCGGCACGCAGATGAGTCACTTGCAGGTCCTCGCCGGTCTCGACGATTCGTTCGAATGGTTCGGCGGCGCCGCCGATGCGAAATTCCTGGTCTCGTATGAGTCCGGTGATGACCACTTCGACATGTCGGAAGGTTTCACCGGCCGGCTCCAGCACCTGCTCGCGCTCCAGACCAGGATCCTCATGGCACGTCAGGGTGCAGGCAGTGTTTCGAGTGACCCGCAGGGCATCGAGAATGACGGCTGCGGCTCGAACACGGGCAGCGGTTGCACGAATGGCTACAACTCCACGCCTCTGACGACACCGATCGTGGCGAACTTCACGCTGATCGGCCGCGGCCAGCTCGGCGCCGGCTCGGGTGACATCGGCATGGTGCTGCGCCGCGGCATCGGCGGCTACTACGTCAACGGCGTGCTGGGACGTTGGGCACGTGCCGCGATCAGTGTCCGCGATGCGCCGACCCAGCAGCGTCTAGCGGATGGCGATATGCAGATCGCGAATATTCTCGTGTCGGAGTCGCCTCTGATCTACCAGACCGGCCAGCAGGTTGGTGCGGATGCAACCGCCAACAACATCGTGCTGTCCACCGCGACCACCGCGTCGCTATATGCCAGTGTGCCGACGCAGCCCACGAGTACCGCGCAGATCGACTGGACCGTTCCAGCAGCATCCGCGGCGCGGACCGGCGGTCTGACCACGTTCGGCGGCAAGCTGCAAACGGCGGCCGGCACGTTTGTGACTGGAACGTCGTACCTTGGTGCTGTCGATCCGAACGGTGCGAAGTGGTGGCAGGGTTGGACCAACTATGCCGAGAATTAAGGCTTTGAAGGTAAAGATCCGCTTCAGCGTCGTGCTGTCGATCGTCACGGGGCTCTCCGCGTGCAAACGCGAAGAGCCTCGAACGTTGCGTGAAACGGCGCCGGACACCATCCGAGGCGTCGTTGATAGCATCTTTCCGATCGAAGAAGAGATTCGCCGCTTCAAGGCGGCGCGCGGCAACGTGTCTGTCAGTGGGCTGGGGAACGCATCCGCATCCAGGGACGAGCTCGTACGCCGTTTTATGCGTGGCCTCGAGGCACGCGATACGGCCGAACTTCGCGCGATAGTCACGAACCCAGCAGAATTCATTGACCTTTACTACCCGACGTCCATTTATTCGAAACCGCCGTACAAGCAGAGCCCCGAACTCGTGTGGATGCTGATCCAGCAAAGCGGTGAGAAGGGCATCGGCCGCGCACTTCAGCGGTATGGCGGAATGGAGCAGAAGTTCGAGGGCTACGAGTGCGATGACGAGCCGCTGGTCAGCGGTGAGAATCAGGTTTGGGAAGGGTGCGCCGTTCGTTGGTCACCCGCTCCGGACATCCCGAGCCCGATCCGTCTTTTCGGCCCTATCATCGAGCGGGACGGCAAATTCAAGTTCGTTTCGTACGCAAATGATCTGTAATCCGACGCCTGACAATCACGGGTTGCTCCTGTTGTCCCGCATCCCCGGCAATAGTAAAATGCGAGGGTTGTATGGCTTGTACCAATCGATTGCGCCGAAGAGAGGTCGCGTAAGATCATGAAACTCGTTCTCGTACGTCACGCCATTGCCGAAGAAAGAGAAACGTTCGCCGAATCCGGCGCTTCCGATGATGAGCGCCCGCTGACAAAGGATGGCCGAAAGCGCATGAGGCGCGCGGCCCGCGGACTTCGCGAGCTACTCGACGATCTCGACATGATCGTGACCAGTCCGCTCGTCCGCGCCGTACAGACTGCTGAAATCATCGCGGCGGAGTACGACGCCGTGCCGCCTGCTCCACTCCCATCGCTGGGCCCCGGTTCGGATTTCGGTGGGTTTCTCGAGTGGCTCAAACGCATGGACGATGTGCAGACGCTCGTCGCGGTTGGTCACGAGCCTCACATCAGCGGCCTGGCCGCGTGGCTGCTTACCGGAAATGACCAGCCGCTTTTCGAAATGAAGAAGGGAAGCGCGGTGCTATTGGAATTCAACGGTGAAGTTCGCCAGGGCGCAGCAAGAATGTTGTGGTTCCTCACACCCGCGCAGCTTCGATTTATCGGAGACAAGCACTAGATACCACCGCGCTCCCAGGGACCCCACATCGCGTAGGTCGCGCCGAGCCGCGTACTGCGGCTGCTCGTGGAGCCCTGAATGTTGAAGAACAGCACCGATCCGTCCGGACTGAAGCACGCGCCGCAGAATTCTGCGGTCTGCGTGCTTTTCGGTTGATGGACGAGGTTGAACAGGTCACCGGACGAGCTCAGCCCTCGGATATATTGATCGTTCACACCATCTTCGCAGATCACCATTCCACCACGCGGGCTGATGCAGATGTTGTCGGGGCCATCGAGGACATCGCGCGACGGTGATTCGAACACGAGGATGAGCTGTCCCGTGTCGCGTGAGGTCGGGCGGTACTGCCAGACCTGTCCTGCACGCGCATCACCGCCGGATGTCGCATCGAAGAAAATGC
>JAYUWU010000283.1:0-6712 GCA_043753365.1 Gemmatimonadaceae bacterium
GGTCGCTGATCGTGACACCAGGCGTCCGCAGATCGAGCGCATCCCTCACCCACGTCACTGCCGCGAGCTTGAGAAGCAGACCGATCTCACGCTCGTTTGCGCCCTGGAAGACCGGGGTCTTCGCGTAGAAGCCAAGCAGTCTCGCCGCCCATCCAAGATGGGTCTCGAGAATCTGTCCGACGTTCATACGGCTCGGCACGCCGAGCGGGTTGAGAACGATGTCGACCGGCCGTCCGTCCGGAAGGAACGGCATGTCTTCTTCAGGAACGATACGGGCAACGATACCCTTGTTGCCGTGGCGACCTGCCATCTTGTCGCCGACCGAGATCTTGCGCTTCTCGGCCATGTAAACCTTCACAAGCTGGATGACGCCCGGGGGCAGCTCATCCGGCTGAAGCACTCTGTCGATTCGCTCTTCCGCCTTCTCCTCGAGCTTCGCCTTCTCGTCGTTGGCGGCCTCGATGATCGTGCGGATCTTCTCGTTCATCGTTTTGTTCTCGACGCGGAACGTCTTGAGATCGAGCGATGCAAGCTTGAGATCCTTGAGGACCGCCGGCGTGAGCTTCGTGCCGGCAGGAATTGCTTCCTCTACCGTGCCGCTCTTCAATGCAAGCGCGACAGTCTGGCCGTCGAGCAGGTCCTGCAGCTCGGCGTCGCGGACGTCGTTGACACGAATCTTCTCTTCGCCTTCGAGACGGCGGATCTCACCGATTCTCTCACCGCGATCTTTTTCAACGACCTGATCGTCGACGCGCGAGAAGATCTTGACGTCGATGACGACGCCTTCCATTCCCGGCGGAACCTTGAGTGATGAATCCTTCACGTCCTTCGCCTTCTCACCGAAGATCGCGGTAAGGAGCTTCTCTTCAGGAGAAAGCTCCGTCTCGCCCTTCGGCGTGATCTTTCCGACGAGGATGTCGCCCGGCTTCACGTGCGCGCCGATGCGGACGATGCCGCGCTCGTCGAGATCCGTCAGCGCTTCTTCAGCGACGTTCGGAATTTCACGCGTGATCTCTTCCTGACCGCGCTTGGTATCGCGCACGTGCAGCTCGAGCTCCTGGATGTGGATCGACGAGTAGACGTCTTCCTTCACCAGTCGCTCGGAGAGAACGATTGCATCCTCGAAGTTGTGTCCGTACCAGGGCATGAATGCCACTGTGACGTTTGCGCCAAGCGCGAGCTGGCCGAACTCTGTCGAAGCTCCGTCGGCGAGCACTTCACCGGCCTTCACCCGCTGTCCCTTGTTGACGATCGGACGCTGGTTGATTGCCGTGTCCTGGTTCGTTCTCCAGTACTTCTTGATCTTGTACCGATCGTGCTGAGTAAGGCGGGAGAGAGGACGATCGCCGTCCTTCTTCTTCCCTTCCATGCCTGTGCCGGTGTCGACGATGATCTCGTCGGCCGTCACGCTCGTCACGGTGCCTGAGCGCTGCGCGATGATGACCGCGCCTGAATCGCGCGCGACCTTCTCCTCGAGTCCGGTGCCGACGAGCGGCGTGCGCGGATTGAGAAGCGGAACAGCCTGCCGCTGCATGTTCGATCCCATGAGCGCGCGGTTTGCGTCATCGTGCTCGAGAAACGGGATCAGCGCGGCCGCGATCGACACGAGCTGCTCCGGTGCAACGTCCATGTACTCGATGCGGCTCGGGTTGACGAGCGGCACGTCACCACGCTGGCGGCAAAGCACCAGATCCTCGACGAACGAGCCGTCGGGGTTCAGGCGCGCATTTGCCTGCGCGATGATGATGTCCTCCTCCTTGTTTGCATCGAGCCACGAGATGTCTTCCGTGACCTTGCCGTTCTTCACGACACGGTAAGGCGTCTCGATGAAGCCGAGATCGTTCACCTGCGCGAAGCAGGCGAGCGACGTGATGAGTCCGATGTTCGGGCCTTCAGGCGTCTCGATCGGGCACATGCGGCCGTACTGCGAGTAGTGAACGTCACGAACCTCGAATCCGGCGCGCTCACGAGTGAGTCCGCCAGGTCCGAGCGCCGAGAGACGACGCTTGTGCGTCAGCTCAGCGAGCGGGTTCGTCTGATCCATGAACTGCGACAGCTGCGACGACCCGAAGAATGCCTGGATCACCGCACTCACCGTGCGCGCGTTCACGAGATCGTCGAGCGAGATCTTTTCCGGATCAGTATTGATCGACATGCGCTCCTTCACCAGGCGCGCCATGCGGGAAAGACCTACCGAGAACTGGTTCGCGATCAACTCGCCGACTGAACGGATGCGGCGATTACCGAGGTGATCGATGTCGTCGGTGTATCCGCGTCCCTCGTGCAGCTCCATCAGGTAGCGGATGATCGCGACGAAATCCTCCTTCGTGAGAACCGTCTCGCTTGCGGGGCGGTTCGTGAGGAGGCGCTGATTGATCTTGTAACGACCGACGCGGCCGAGGTCATAGCGCTTCGGCGAGAAGAAGAGCCGCTCGAGCGCCTGCTTGGCCGTCTCGCGGTTAGGCGCATCGCCCGGCCGGAGCAGCGAGTAGATCTGCTTGAGTGCTTCCTCTTCAGCGTGCGTCGGATCTTTCGCGAGGGTGTTCTTGATCAGCATCGACTCTGCACGACCCGATGTGACGAACACCTGAACCTTGTTGATCTCGTTCTTGCGAATGCGCTTGATCAGCGTGTCGGTGAGCTTCTCACCGCACTCGGCGATCACTTCGCCGGTTTCGTTGTTGACGACATCGACAGCGATGATACGGCGGCCGTCGGCGCGCTCTCCGCGCTCGATGGCATCCATCTCGTCGCGGAGATCGATCATCGTATATGAAGCGAAGACCTTGACCTTGTCGATCTTCAGGCGACGGAGGCGGTTAAATACTTCTTCAGTCAGCTCATCGCCTTCCTGTACTGCGAGCTCGGACTGGTCGCGCTCGAGCTGAGTGCGTGCCTTTTTCGTCTTGAGTCGCGGCGCATCGGGATCCACTGCTTCACCGGCGAGCGTGATGTTCTCGGCGATGATCGCTCCGAGTACTTCGCGCTGATCCGTGCGGCTCTCACGCTTCTTGACGAGGTCGAGCTCGCGCTCGGCGAAGAAGAGGCGGAGGATCGACGAGTTGGTTCCGTAACCGAACGCGCGAAGAAGCGCGGTCGCCGGGAACTTCTTCTTCTTGTCGATATGGACGTAGATGACGTCGTGAATGTCGACAGTGAACTCGACCCACGATCCACGGAACGGGATGATGCGCGCTGAAATCAGGCGCTGTCCGTTCGGGTGAGTGGACTCCTCGAAGACGACGCCAGGCGAACGGTGCAGCTGGCTCACGATTACCCGCTCGGCTCCGTTGATGACGAAGGTTCCGAGAGGCGTGAGGAGCGGCAGTTCACCGAGATAGACTTCCTTCTCGATGATGTTCTTGGGACGCTTGCCGGCTTCCGTCTCCTCGAAGATGACGAGCTGGAGCGTTGCTTTGAGGGGGGCCGAGTAGGTCATGTCGCGCTCGATGCATTCGGCGACTGAGTACTTGGGATCCCCGAGCGTGTAGCTCTTGAACTCCAGCGAGAAATTCTCGTGGACGTCGGTTATGGGGAAGAGGTCCTTGAAGACACGCTCGAGCCCGATATCCTCGCGGTTCAGAGACGCTGCATCAAGCTGGAGCAGCGACTCGAACGCCTGAGTCTGGATGTCGAGCAAGTGGGGCATGTTCATGCCCTGATCGAGCTTCGCGAAAGAAATTTCCTTCATCAATTCTGGCATATTCACCTACTGGGCAGGCGCAAACAGCCCCATCCCGGAGGCCGGCGAAATTTTCGCTGGACCGGTTGGAGCGGGCGGACAGACTTCAGTTGTGGGGCGACGCGGAATTCGATGCATATCGTCGAAGAGAGAGAAAGGGTGGAGGTCTCCGGCCGGCGTTGCCGCCGGCCGGTGTTCCTCGTGCCCTTACTTCACTTCGACTACTGCGCCCTGCTCTTCGAGCTTGGCCTTCATCGCGGCGGCTTCGTCCTTCGTGACAGCCGTCTTTACAGCGTTCGGGGCGCCGTCGACGAGGTCCTTCGCTTCCTTAAGACCAAGGCCGGTCAGCTCGCGCACGACCTTGATGACCTGGATCTTCTTCGCGCCGGCTTCCTTGAGCACGACGTCGAACTCAGTCTGCTCTTCGGCTGCTGCGGCGGGTGCGGCACCGGCTCCGCCAGCGGCGGGAGCGGCCGGGGCAGCGGCGCTGATTGTAACGTTGAACTTGCTCTTGAACGACTCGATCAGCTCGGCGAGCTCGAACACCGACATGTTGCCGATTGCTTCGAGGATCTCGTCCTTGCTCATGGTTGCGTTGGCCATTTTAGTATTTCTCCGAGGTGATATTAGGCGCCTTCGCGCTGTGACTTGAGCGCGTCGAGCGCGCCTGCAAACATGTAAAGAAGCCCGCTGAGCGCGCCTACGAAGGCGGCCATCGGGGACTGCAATCCGGCACCAAGATCTGCCAGCATCTGCTCACGCGACGGTAGCGACGCAAGCTGCTTGACCTGAGCGGAGTCGATCGACTTACCTTCGAGCAATCCGCCCTTTACAGTCGGCTTCTGCTCGAACTCCTTCGCGAAATCCGTGAGCACCTTGGCGGCTGCAACAGGATCCTTGCCCATCACCAGACCTGTCGGGCCCTTGAGGCGCTCGCCGACCAGTCCGCTCTCGTTGACCGCGCGAAGCGCCAACGTGTTCTTGATCACGACGTAGTCGACGCCTGCGCGCTTGAGGCGGCGGCGGAGCTCCGTCATGCGCTTCACGTTGAGACCCGTGAAGTCAGTATAGTAAAGAGACTTCGCTCCCTGGAGCTTGTCTCTGAGATCGCTGACCATCTGCTCCTTTTCGGCTCTTTTCATGATCGGTTACCGGTAAGGAGTTGTATCGATTGCAACGCCGGGTCCCATCGTGCTCGAGATGGCTACCGTGCGGACATACACGCCCTTCGCCGCTGCCGGCTTCGAGCGAATGATCTGATCCATGAACGCGGTGAAGTTCGTCTCGAGAGCTTCCGACTCGAACGACACCTTGCCGATGGCTGCGTGAACGTTGCCGCTCTTGTCGACGCGGAACTCGATCTTTCCTGCCTTCACCTCGCGGACTGCACGGGCGACGTCGAACGTCACCGTGCCGGCCTTTGGGTTAGGCATGAGACCACGCGGTCCGAGCACCCGTCCAAGTGCGCCGAGCTGGCCCATCTGGTCGGGGGTTGCGATGAGAACGTCGAAGTCGAGCCAGTTTTCCTTGATCTTCGCGATGTATTCGGTGCCGACAAAATCGGCGCCGGCGGTCTCGGCCTCACGCGCTTTTTCACCGGCGGCGATGACGAGCACGCGCACCGTCTTACCGGTGCCCGCGGGAAGGACGACTGTTCCGCGCACTACCTGATCGGCATGGCGCGGGTCGACTCCGAGGCGAACTGCGACTTCGACTGTCTCGTCGAACTTCGCGAACGCTGCTGACTTTACGAGATCGATTGCCTGCTTCGGCTGATATCGCGTATCGATGTCGCGCTTCGAAGCGGCTGCCGTGTACTTCTTTCCATGCTGGCGCATCAGTCCTTCACCTCGACACCCATCGAGCGAGCGGCACCGGCGACCATCGCCATTGCCGATTCGATGGAATCGCAGTTGAGGTCAGGAAGCTTGATCTCGGCGATCTTGCGTACCTGCGCCTTTGTTACAGATCCAACCTTCGTGCGGTTGGGCGATCCGGAGCCCTTTTCGATACCTGCTTCCTTCTTCAGGAGGACGGCCGCTGGCGGTGTCTTCGTGATGAAGGTGAAGGATTTGTCGGCGAAAATCGTGATCTCGACCGGGAGAATCGTGTCCTGGCCCTGCGTCCGAGCGTTGAACTCTTTGCAGAAAGCCATGATGTTGATTCCCTGCGGACCGAGAGCGGTGCCGACGGGGGGCGCCGGGTTCGCCTTGCCTGCAGGGATCTGCAGCTTGACGAATCCAGTGACCTTTTTTGCCATGATACTCCTTTGATGTCCGTCCGTGGGGAGCCCGGTCGGGCTGCACGGATCCAACTCCCACGGTTGTGCTTAACGTCGTAGTGGTATCCGACGGGTGCGCTACTCGCCTTATCGGCCGCCCCGCGCAAGGGCCACCACCCGCATCCAGGAGTGGGATGCTGTGGCTCTAAGACAGCCTTCTAATGTAACTGGCCCGATTCTTGTGCGAAAGGGGGCTAGTTAGTTCAGTTTAGCGCTGGGAACGCCGTGGGCTGGCGCCCGCTGTTGGCTTTTAGCAGCACCAGCGCGCAGCGGTTAGCATGACGGACGCTAAAACCAAAGCTACCCCTTGGCCCACCGTAAGCCCCGACCGCGACCGCGCCGCTCAAGAAGACCCTCGGCCACGAGTTGCGCAAGAACGCGATGGAGCCTCGCGATCTTGATACCAGGAAACTGACCGGCAAGATCTGACGTGCCGAACATTTCCTGCTGCCAGCCGAGCGCGGCATCCCTGACCTGCTGCTCGAGCGGAACCGCATTGTAGGAAGAATCGGCTTCGCTTACGAGCGACAACTGAGGGCTTTCCTCACGCGCGGCACAGGACTGGAAGAACTGGATCGCGAAGGCATTGGCGAGCTTCCGGTTGCCCGCGAAAACGATTGGAAGCGTCGGGTGCATCGCCACCAATTCCGCAATCGCGCGAGAGGTGTAGGAGGCCGGCCACCTCCCTCCGAGCCTTTTGTCGTTCACGAAGTCCCCGTACTGCGCCTCGACCACCACTATGGAGTGCG
>JAYUWU010000284.1:0-2657 GCA_043753365.1 Gemmatimonadaceae bacterium
CGGGAGCGGGAGCGGGAAAACCAAGACCCGACTGAAGGGTTAGTTGCCCAACCCCGTTGTTCGCGCCTTTGTCTTGACTTAAAACCGAAGGAAGGTGAGCCTGCCGTTCTCATGATCGAGACACTGGGGTTCGAGGTCCTGTTCGGCGAGTTGTCTCCCGAGATGCAGCGGGAGCTCGATATGGTAACGACTACGCGTGAGCTGCAGCCCAGCGAGGTGCTCTTCGCGGAGGGCGACCCTGAAAGTTCGCTCTTCGTAGTAGTCGCTGGCACCCTCGAGGTCTCACGGCAGGTCGCCGGCTCTGAACGGGTGATTGCTCACCTCAACCCGGGCGATTGTTTTGGCGAGATGTCGATCCTCAAGGGTACGCCCCGAGCCGCGACGATTCGATCGCTCTCCGCCGGAGTGGTCCTCGAGCTCGGCAACAGAGAATGCGAGGCTCTGCTGGCCCGCTTTCCCGCGGCACGCGAACGGCTGGTCAGATTTGCTCAGGCGCGTCTTCCCGGACTTTATCTCTCATCGAACGTCCTGTTCTCACGATTCGACCGCGAGGCGTTGCAGAAGCTCGATCTTTACGCGACCTGGGTCCGGCTCCGGAGCGGAGACATTCTCGTCAGAGAGGGCGAGAAGGCTGACGCTGTCTACGTGATCATTCAGGGGCGGATGGAGGTCACTACCGGGCGATCGGTACGTAGGTGGATCGACACTCTCGGTCCTGGCGACACGGTAGGGGAGATGGCATTGCTCACGGATGAACCGCGCTCTGCCACGGTTAGTGCGACGCGTGACTGCGAGCTCGTCCGGATCGAAAAAGCGGGATTCGAGAGCATGTTGTCCGGACAACCCGAGATGGCCCGTGAGCTCGCAGAAATTCTCGTTGGAAGACTTCGTGACACGACTCGAGCCTCGACTCGCCGACCTGACGTGCGGACGATTGCATTGATTCGTGCCGGGGACGTGCGTCGTATCGACGCGGTGCGGAATGACTTGCTCGCCGCGCTCGCTCAAACGACGGGATCGGTCAGCCACCTGACGAGCGGCAGGATGGATCGCGAGCTCGGCAGCGGCGTCGCCAATCTTCCGACCGGACTTGCAGACACGCGACTCCTACACTGGCTTCTGGAGCAGGAGACCAGCCACCGGTTCGTAATCTACGAGTGCGATCCGAGCCAGACAGCGTGGACTGCGCGCTGCCTCAGACAGGCGGATCTCATCCTCACTCTTGCGCTGGCTGATTCCGATCCCACTCCAGACGAAGTAGAACGGCAGATGATGACTGCTGGTCTGACTGCGCCACACCAGCTCGTACTGGTTCACGGATCGGAAGTCTCACGTCCCGTCAACTCGGGACGCTGGCTCGACCCCCGGCGTGCCACGCGCCATCACCATGTGCGCGAGACTCGTCAATCGGATTACGTCAACCTTGCGCGCTCACTTTCCGGCGAAGCGATCGGGTTAGCCCTCGGCGGGGGCGGAGCGCGCGGGTTTGCTCACATCGGAGTCCTCCAGGCTCTGTCCGAGCACGGGCTCGCCGTCGATGTAATCGGAGGCAGTAGCATGGGGGCCATCATTGCCGGCCAATTTGCGAGCGGCTACGGCACCGCGGAGATGATCGCGCTGAACAGAAAGATGTACGCCGAGCGCGATTTTTTCGATTACACACTGCCAACCGTTTCCTTCCGCAAGGGCAAGAGCACAGTGCGGCGGATGAAGAAGATGTTTGGTACGGCGCAGATCGAAGACCTCTGGACTCGATATTTCTGTGTGTCCACGGATCTCGCTCGCGCCGAATCGGTGGTCCACGAGTCAGGTCCTCTCTGGCTATGGACCCGTGTGAGCGCCGGAATCCCCGGACTCGCACCACCTTTCGCGTCGGACGGCAGGCTGCTCGTCGACGGCGGACTCCTGAACAACGTGCCAACCGATGAGTTGCGACTTCGATGCGCCGGACCAGTAGTCGCTGTCGATGTCAGCTCCGCGGTGGAGCTCGAGCCGACAGGAAGCTCAGCACCCTGGATCTCAGGATGGTCGCGCCTGTTCGGTCGTAAAGCCAGAGCACGCATGCCGTCGATCTTCCAGATTCTCGCCCGAACAGCGGTCGTCGGCTCGGTGAGAGATTCCAAAAGCCTCGGACTGGATGCTGACCTCTACCTGCACCCGCCGGTAGACGACTTCGCGATGACAGACTTTCACCGAATAGACGAACTGGTTGAGATCGGCTACTCGTACGCGAGAAAAGAGGTAGCCGACTGGCTCGAGTTTCGTCGGACGTCACCGCAAACTCGGTGATAATGCCAGGATTCTGAACTTCTACGGAGGTCTTCCCTGGCTGGAATGACTGATGGTTTCGCCATCGTGGGCATCGGTTGCCGTTTCCCTGGAGCGAGCAATTCCCCGGCTGACTTCTGGAAGCTGCTGACCGAGGGTCGCGACGCCATTACGGAGATGCCTGCGGATCGTTTCGACCTGGACTCACTTTTCGACTCGGATCCCCATCGCCCCGCAATGATGTACACGCGATGGGGCGGTTTCATCGAAGGCATCGATCAGTTTGATGCTCCGTTTTTCGGCCTGTCGCCGCGTGAGGCGGTGCGGATCGATCCGCAACACAGGATTCTTCTCGAGCTCGTTCACGAGTCGATGGAAGACGCTGGTCT
>JAYUWU010000285.1:0-2651 GCA_043753365.1 Gemmatimonadaceae bacterium
CGCTCGCGAATGTTAAGGCGCTCACGCTCCATCGTCGGCGCGTAGATCAGCGCCCAGAATGCGATTACCACCAGGAGAAGGCCCCAGTGCGCCGCAATCGCAAATCCGGCCCCGATCAGGAAACTTCCGAAATACAGCGGATTCCGGGTGTGTGCATACGGGCCGGTAGTCGCGAGCTTCTTGTTCTTGACGATGTGCCCGGAAGCCCACGCCCTCACCGCTACGCCCACAAAAGCAATGGCGCCGCCAACTGCGAGAGTCAGCGGCGTCGGCCGCGCCAGGATCAGGTAGCCGATCCCGAGTACGAATCCAAGGGGAAGCCTCGCCTTCTTGGCCGCCTCGGAATACGTCAATCCAGCAGCCCCCGTAGCAGATGGCGCGCAATTACCACGCGCTGGATCTCCGAGGTGCCCTCGCCTATCTCGCAGATTTTGGCGTCACGCATCATTCGCTCGACGGGATAATCCTTCGTATACCCATAACCACCGTGGATCTGGATGGCCTTTATGGTAGCGCGCATGGCCAGCTCTGAACAGAAGAGCTTCGCCATTGCGGCCTCTTTGCCGAACGGTCGTTTGTGTTGTGCCAGCCAGGCAGCGTGATACATGAGGTGCTTGCCAGCCTCGATCTCGGTTGCCATGTCCGAAAGCTGGAACTGAATCCCCTGGAAGTTCGCGATCGACTTGCCGAACTGGCGCCGCCCCGCCGCGTATGTGAGCGACTGCTCGAACGCGCCCTCGGCTATGCCGAGCGACAATGCGGCGATGCCGATTCTCCCCGAGTCCAAGGTCTGCATGAAGTTGATGAACCCCATCCCCTCCTCGCCAAGCCGATTCTCCTCGGGGACTTCGACATCCTCGAAGATCAGCTCGCGGGTGTCAGATGCACGCCATCCGAGCTTGTCCTCCTTTTTGCCCGACCGGAAGCCCGGCATGTTCGGAAGCGAGGGATCGTGTCCGATCGTAACCGCGTCAGTCCGATGTGTGAGATCGGCTTCCTTTGTCAGTATGAAGGACGAGATTCCCTTGGTGCCCGCTGAGGGGTCTGTCACCGCCGTGACGACGAAGATCTCCCCGACGCCACCGTGAGTGATGAAGACCTTCGAGCCGTTCACCACGTAATGCCCGTTCTTGCGGACGGCGGTCGTCTTGGTTCCAGCAGCATCGCTGCCGGCCGTCGTCTCGGTGAGGCCGAATCCGCCGAGCACCTTACCCGTTGCCAGCACCGGGATGAATCGCTCCTGCTGCTCGCGCGTGCCGAAATTGAAGATCGGAGATGTGCCGAGGGTCGTGTGGGCGGAGATCGTAATGCCGTGCGAGGCGTCGACCTTGGCCATCTCATGGATGGCGATCATGTAGCTGAGCGTATCCAGTCCTGCTCCGCCCAGCTCCTCCGGCCATGGAATCCCGAGCAGCCCAAGCTCGCCCATCTTCTGGATGTTTTCCCATGGGAACTCCTGGGACGCGTCGAACTTCGAGGCGACGGGAGCGACTTCCTCGCGCGCGAACTCTCGAACCATGTCGCGGACGGCTATGTGCTGGTCGCTGAAGTAAAGCGAATCTTCCATTTATTGAGACGTGTTAGGCGGCTTCGATTTCATCGCTGGAGCGTATGACCGCGAGAAAGCTCTCACCGTATTTTTCCAGCTTCATTTCGCCGACCCCTCGAACTCCTGACAGCGCCTCCATCGAGTTGGGCCGGCGCACGGCAAGCTCTGCCAGTGTGCGATCCGAGAATACAATATATGCAGGGACCTTATCGCGCCTCGCGATTTCCAGCCTTCTTACACGAAGCGCGGCGAGCAGCTTCTGGTCCGGCGCTGACAGCTCCGGTCCCTCCTCAGCCTGCGTAACCGGGATCGCTTTCGACCTTACAGGCGCATTTCTCCGTCCTCTGCGTGCTATACCTGCGCCCTCCGTTCTAATACTCTGGGTCCCTCCATTACAGTTGTCACACCCCTCACACTTCGGCTTGGCGGCAGGGTCGCCAAAGTATTTCAGCACAAATGCGCGCCTGCAGTACTTCGTGTACGCATACATCTGCACTGCATCGAGTTTTGACAGCTCTGCTTTGCGCCGCCTGTCGATAGACTCCCAATCGATCGCGTATCTCGACAGCGGCTGCGCCGGGTCGGCCGGCCGCATTCCGCCGCCGAGCCTTTCCCATATGAGAAACTGTCGGTCCTGAAGGGCGTCGAGCAGCGACGATGCTCCGGATCGCCTGGCAAGGCCCGGTGGGAGTGCGTCGAGATCGATGGTCGTGCCGTCGTGGAGCCGCTCCCCTGCCATTCGCCACAACGCGCGAAGCAACCCCAACTCGGCATTCGCTTCGCCAGTCAGCTCCCGCTTGATTCTCGACGGTGATGCCAGCAGACGAATCGTCACGAGCGACATCGAGCTTTCATTCCCGACGATCGCGCCGCACTGATTGAGGATTCTCATCACGCTCTCCAGCTCCCGCGGATTGATCTTGCCGCCTGCAAGCGGAACGAGGTCCTCGATCGCCGACGGGAGCTGCAATCCCTTCGCTGCTTCGCGAGCCAGCCTCCCATACACCTGCTCGACGACTTTCCGCTCCGGGTATGCGCCCTTGATGAAGAACTCGTGCGTGAAACGATCAGGAAATGAATGGAGCAGAAACACCTCTGACTG
>JAYUWU010000286.1:0-2638 GCA_043753365.1 Gemmatimonadaceae bacterium
GTCTTTCAGGTGCTCCGAGAACCACTCGCCGGAGAAGCCGCCGGATGCAATTGCGGCGATACCTTTTGCGGTGTCGAGCGTGCTCCCCCCCCCAATCGCAACGAGTACCTCGATGTCGCGGCGCGTGTCGAGCAGGGACGCGGCGTTGTCCCTTATAGACTGCACGGTGGGATTGGGCTTGACGTCGACGACTACCGGGATGTCAGCCTGACTGAGTACCGCCTTCACTACATCGAGAGTGCCGCGGGCTTCCATCCCGCGAGTCGTCACGATGGACGCGCGTCGTCCACCGACAGCCGCGGCGAGCCACGAAAAGTCTGGTGTACCCCATTCGACCTTTACGGGATTGCTGAAAATCATGCGTCACCTCCGAATGCCGCGCGTGCTGACTCGAGATCTTCGATTGTGTCGATCTCTTTCCACGGATCGCCGACCGCTCGCAGGCACCTCACGACGTGTCCCGTCGCAGCAAGTGAAGTGAAGGCCGCGGTGTCGTAATCGGTGAGGCTGACCGACATCATGTGCTTCTCGATGGCGGCGAAGACGAGAGACGGATTCCGCACGACGGCGATGCCCGTCCACTCACCGGCAGCCTCATCGAGAGGAATCGCCTTGTTCGACTCGACGAGATGGTTGTTCGCGTCGACCCGCACCTTCATTGCCTCGTCATCGACGTCTCCGAATGCTGTCAGCAGATCGAGACAGGATTCGCCTGCGGCCGATGCCTGGAGGAAACTCTCGAGCATGCGTCCGGTGTAGGCGAGGTCCCCGTGCAGATAGATAAAAGGACTGTTTCGCGCGAAGGGCCTGGCTGCGAGGAGCGATCCCATGTTGTTGCACTGTCGATAAAACGGGTTTGCGACTGTGGTCACCGACGCACCCAATGCGGCCCGGATGTCGTCTGCACGAAAGCCCACCACGACAGCAATGCGTGAGATGCCGGCAAGACGCAGCAGTCTTACCGACCGGCCCAGCAGTGTTTCACCGCCGATCGGCAGCAGGCCCTTGGGTGTTTCGCTCGTCAGCGGGTAAAGCCGGCTCGAGAGGCCGGCCGCGACGATTACGGCTGTATCAGGCATTCGCCTGTGAAGGCGCCGCAGCAATGAACTTCATGAAACGCTCGCGCACTTCAGGTGGCTTTGTCTTTGGCCGGCCAAGATTTGGCTTGGCGCCGGCGGCAATCCGAAGATAGACGAAACCGAGGCGGCGTGAGTCGAAGCTCTTCGCGACGAGCTCGACGAGCTGCGACGCATCCTGAGCGTGGAAAGAGTTGCGGTAGCCCACCGATACAGCAAAGGCTGTGAAATCGATACGGTCGGAGACCGTGCGCTGCCCTCCGGTCGAGTCGTGCGCGTTGTTGTCGAGGAGGACGTGCACGAGGTTCGGTGGTGCGTAAGCGGCGAGCACCGCCGCGCCGCCCATCCGCATCAGCAGAGCGCCGTCCCCATCGATGACGACGACACGGAGATCCGGGCGCGACATTGCGAGCCCCATCCCGAGCGGCGGTGCACATCCCATCGACCCTACCATATAGAAGTTGTTAGGCAGGTCTCCCGCTTCGTACAGCTCGCGACCCGTGAATCCGGTCGTGGCGATGAAGACGGTGTCCGGACCGGCGAGGGACGAAAGCGCGGTGAGTGCATCGTAGCGACTGGGTAACGCATCCGAATCGCTCCCCACTTCAACTACTGCCTCACCGCGAGGGGCACCCAATGCCCGATCCCGAAGAGCCTCCTTCGCGAACGTGCCCGTTTTCACCACAAAGAAGAATGGCTCGCCTCGCTCGATTACCCTGTTGGCCTCCTCGAGCTGCGCTTCCGCCTCGTCGTCATCAGTGGCGAGATAAGTCCACTGAATGCGCATGAGGTCGAGGAATCCCGTTGTGATCTGGCCCATGAGCTCGTGCTGCGGCTCATCCGGCTTGCCTCCGGGCTCGCCGCGCAGGCTCACGAAACCGAGAATCGGAATTCCGAACGTGTAGATCAGGGATGTGAGCGGGGACGTCGCATTGGTGAGTCCCGAATTCTGGCAGAGAAACACAGACTTGCTGCCGCCGAGCTGCGCGCCTGCGCAGATCGCGATGGCGTCACCTTCGTTCGCGGCCATCACGAGCTCGCACTCGTTGACGGCGTAGTTGATCAGGTCAGTGAGATATGAGCATGGAACGCCGCTGAAAAAATTGAAGCCAAGTCCTTTGAGCTTGTCGCCGAACCGGCGCGTCTCGATCACGTCAGCTCGCTCGCCTGCATGAGATCGACGACGCTGTCGATGTCGATCCAGGCGCCGCGCGTGTAGACGACGGACACGGTCGCAGTGCCCGCAAGCTCATTGAACAGGTCGGCCATGCGAAGCGACTTGAAGTCTTCACTCTTCGAGAGTCTCTCGAGCGCCTCGTTCACTGCGGCCGCACCCTGGGCATTCACTTTCCAGAGCCCGATGAACTCACCCTGCGCGCTGTCGTGCGCGAGCGATGCTGACATCTCCTTCAACGTCACAACAGGGTTGAGCGCGGTGCGCGACCACGGCTTGTCAGTACGGACAAAATCCGTGTAACCGTTGCGGCTTGGCGTATCGGCATCGACGACGATCGAAATGTCGGTCTCGGTATTGATCAGCTCGTGCAGGACGTGATCCTTGA
>JAYUWU010000287.1:0-6585 GCA_043753365.1 Gemmatimonadaceae bacterium
GTAGCCGGCCACCTTAGCCGGCAGATGAGCCGGCCTCTCGACGAAGTCGTCATGTGGACCGGAAACATCGAGCGCGGAGAGCCCCTCCCACCCAAAGAAGCGAAGGTCGCTCGGGGCGCGCCGGAATTCGCGACACTCCGTGACAGGATGCGCGACATGTCAGCAGCAATCGAAGCAGGCAGGCTGCGCGCCGCCGAAACCGAGCGTCTCACGGCCTATCGTGAAAGCGCCAGGAGAGTCGCCCACGAACTCAAGAACCCGCTGACACCAATTCGTTTTGCGATCGACCGACTCCGCCGCGACGCCGCTCCAGCACAGCTCGAAACCATAGATGTGCTCTCGACCGAGTCGAAACGCCTCGAACGCATCGCCAGAGCATTTGCTGAATTTGGACGACTCCCGGAAGGCCCTTCAGCCGAGATCGATGTTGCCGAGCTGGTGCGGTACGTCGCGGCGTCGACGATACCTCCCGGGGTTGATGCGCACGTCACTGTCGACGAAACATTGCCACGCGTACTTGGCCATCACGATGCGCTTGCAGCGGCCTTGTCGAATGTTCTGCATAACGCAGTCGACGCCTGCAAGGGCGAAGGTGACATCAGAATTGATGTAACGAAGGCGACGCTGCACGGAAGATCGGCGGTAAAGATCGAAGTTGCAGATGATGGCGCCGGAATCGAGGAGAGTGAGCTCGAACGGATCTGGGATCCATACGTCACGCACAAGCCGGGTGGCACGGGCCTCGGTCTGGCGATTGCGCGGCAGGCGGTGCTCGCACATGATGGAGCCGTGGAAGCAACAAGTCAGGTAGGCGTTGGAACGCAGGTACGGTTTATCCTGCCGGCTAATCCCGGCGACAACAATGGAGCATCGTAATGGGCCCGGAGATCGTCGTCCCCCTCGGCGGCATGACAATGGTTCTCGCGATCGTGATCGGCAGACCGCTGGTGAGCGCGTGGGCAAAAAAACTCGAGAATGAATCGAAGCGCCCGGCAATTCCGGCGGACGTCTCGAACCGTCTCGAGCGCATGGAGCAATCGATAGATGCAATCGCTGTCGAGGTTGAGAGAATTTCCGAGGGTCAGCGTTTTACGACTAAACTGCTCGCCGAATCGACAAACACTCCCGTTCCGCCTGTTTCGGTAAGGCTTCCCAAGTCCTCGGGCACATAACATGGCGACGGTCCTGATCGTCGACGACGAGCCCAACATCCGTCGAATGGTCGGGGCACTGCTCTCCGCCGAGGGCTACGATGTGCGAGAGGCGGCGACGGGGCGCGAGGGTGTCGCGATGGCCGCGGATGCCGAGCCTGATGTTGTGCTGCTCGATCTCATGATGCCGGGCGACGTTGACGGGATGGATGCACTGGCGCGGCTCCGCGTGGCGCACCCGGAGCTCGCTGTGATCATGATGAGCGGGCGCGCCGGGCTGAGCGACGCAGTCACGGCGACAAAGCTGGGCGCTGTGAACTTCCTCGAGAAACCACTGACGCCCGAGGGCGTTCTCTTTGCGATCGGATCAGCGCTCGAGCTGAGACAATCCCGTCGCGTCGCACGGGAGCTGCGGGAAGAGCTGGGACTTGCCGGCGACATGGTTGGCGGAAGTCCCGAGATGAAAGCAGTGCGTGAGCTCATCGATCGCGTCGCAGCAAGTGACGCAAGAGTTCTGATCACCGGCGAGTCTGGAACCGGCAAGGAGCTGGTTGCAAGTGCGATACATGACGCCAGCACGCGCCGGGACAAGCCGTTCATCCGCGTCAATTGCGCGGCGATCCCGCGCGATCTCCTCGAGAGCGAGATGTTCGGCCACGAACGGGGTTCGTTCACCGGCGCAACGCAGGCGCGTGTAGGGCGTTTCGAGCTCGCGCACACAGGCACACTGTTTCTCGATGAGATCGGCGACCTCAGTCTCGATGCCCAGGCAAAGCTGCTGCGCGCGATCGAGGCGAAGGAGATTCATCGTGTTGGCGGAAACCGGAGCATCAGGGTCGACGTACGCATCATTGCGGCGACCAATCATGATCTCGCGCGCGCAGTCCGCGAGGGCTCCTTTCGTGAGGACCTTTTCTTCCGTCTCAACGTGATACCGGTCGCTCTGCCTCCCCTTCGCGACAGGCAAGGGGACGTACCTGAACTCGTGCGGCATTTCTCGCTCCTGCATTTCAAACGCACCGGCCAGATCCCTCCGGCCTGGAAATCGGGCGCGATTGAAGTGCTGGTGGGATATGGATGGCCTGGCAATGTCCGCGAGCTCGCGAACATCGTCGAGCGCATCGCGATAATTCACCCGGGCAGCGAGATAACGGCCTCCGATATCCGGTCGATATTGACCCCCGAGGCAGTTCAGACGGCGCCGGTATCCGCCGACCCGCCGGAACGCGACGTGCCAGGCAGCAGTGCCCCACTCAACGACATGCTCGACGACTACGAGCGACGGATCATCGAGCGCACTCTCGCGGATGCCGCGGGCAATGTCGCCGAAGCTGCACGCCGGCTGCATACGGACAGGCCAAACCTCTACCGTCGCATGAAGCGGCTTGGACTCGACGGTGTAAGAGACGCGGACCGGACAACCCAGACGCAACCGTCATGAGAGCATTTCCGATAATTGCAGTCATTGCGCTGTTCACGCCGCTTGGAATCTCCGCACAGACGGAGTCCGAAGCCGAGCGTGACACGACTATCGACATCGGCGTCATGCTCGGCGAAGATGCAAGGGGTGGCATCAGGGTCACGTCGGGCAAGACATACAATAGGGTCGAGGGCCTGCCGATTCTGATCGGGCCCACCTATCGGAATACGATCGGTGCAGGTGTGCTCTCGGTCGGCGCTCTCGGCATCATCAGGACGGCGAACGACTTTGCCTGGGATGCAGGGAATCTTGGCCATCACGTGAGTGCCGGGTACCGGGTCGGCACGCACCGCGGGCTTTCGCTCGGCATCGAGTCGTTCGACCTCGTTGCGAAGATCGAACCGTGGCAGCTGCGGGAGCCCGATGGTGGCCTCGCTGCATTTTTCCTCAAGCGGGATTACTTCGACTTCTACGGAAGGCACGGTACGCGGGGGTATGTCTCGGCCTTCCGCGGAAACGGGACCATCACGCTTGGCCTTAGCGATGAGCGATGGAGCTCGCGCGGGGCGCGTGACGTCTACACGATGTTCCGGGGCAGCGATTCATGGCGCGAGAATCCGCTGATCAATGACGGTCGGGCGCACGTAATAGATGTTGGTTTCCGTCTCGACACGCGAAACAACGCGGTCGACCCGCAGGCCGGACTGTATCTCTCCGCTCAGTACGAGAGGGGCGCGGGGGTTTTCGAGACTTCGGGGACCAGAGTTGTCCCCACACGCGGCGATGGAAGGGCAGATATCGAATACGGCCGGGCGTTGATCGACGCCCGGAGTTACAACCGCATATCGCCGAGGAGGCGCCTGAATGCGCGTCTCGTTCTGGGCGGCTGGCTTCACGGCGACGACCTTCCGTATCAGCGGAGATTTTCCGTAGGCGGGATCGGCACACTTCCGGGATTCGACTTCAGGCGCACGGGGATCGGTACCGATGTCGGGCAGTGTTCCGGCGAGGAGCCGCTGTCGTCGGCGCGGCCGGCGGAGTGTGAGCGCGTCGCTCTCGCACAGGTGGAGTACCGGCAGGAGCTCGTCTCCGAGCTCATCGACATGTTCAATCGCAATGGTCTCAGGGTTCGCGGATCTGCGTTCCGCGTAAAGCCTGACTTCGTTGCGTTTGCAGATGCTGGTCGCGGCTGGCTGATTGGGCCGCGCGAAGGCGACCTGAGTTACGACGGCGGGTCGCTGCCTGCGCTCAGCACCTTCCGCACTGACATCGGTGTCGGACTGGACCTCGGAATTTTCGGCTTGTACGTCGCGAAGGCAGTATCGGAGTCGAAGGAGCCGGCGAATTTTTTTGTGCGGATTCGCAGCCGGTTCTAGCAAGTGAAGCGACTGTGTCTCACCGCATGCGCGATGACGATGTTGATCGCGGCCCGGCTTCCGGCCCAGAAGCCGGAAGTTTTCGTCGCGCTTCCAGAGCGCTCACAGCTGGTTGCGGAGCCTCCAGTTGTGCGATCGTCGTCGCTGATAACCGATGGTGCGACGCTCGATCTCCTCCGCAACGGATTCCCGGCGCGTCTGCACTACTCGCTGGAACGGTGGAGCACTTCGGGATGGTTTGACGACATCGCAGCGCGATTTGAATGGGACGTAGTCGTCAGGTACGATGCGCTTGGAAAAGTGTTCCAGGTTTACAGAGTCGTCGCGGGTCGCAGCGCGTTCCTCGGGAGCTTCGCGACAATTGCCGACGCGGACGCAGCAGTTGGCGCAGCGTTCGCTGCTCCGATCAAGTTGCCCCGTCGCGGGCAGGGCGGATACTACAGTCTCGTGCTCGACATCGAAGCGTTGTCACTTACTGAGCTCGACGAGGTCGAACAGTGGTTGCGAGGTGAGATGAAGCCGGCGGTACGCGGGAAGAAGAACGCGGGCACTGCTGTCGGGCGGGGAGTTAAGACCGTCATGGTGCGGCTGCTTGGTGGGGAGAAGCGGCGATACGAGGCGCGATCGCCAACGTTCAGGCCCTGATACGGACATGCTGATTCAGGGAAGACTCACGCGCCTGAATTGAGACTGCTGACTTAGGACCGTGCGGATCGAGGACTCACTACAATCGACGATCGACGACTTAGTGCGGACCAAGGACAGGTTCGGGAGACTGTTACCTGGTTTAGTCCGCGATTCTCAATAAGTCGTCGATCGTCGATTGTAGTGAGTCCTGGATCCGCACAGTCCTAATTCCGTAGCTCTCCCAGAACGAGCGCCGGTAAGCAGGCTGACTACGTCCATCGACAAGTCAGGACGCGGCGGGTTGCCTCACCGAGAGGTCTTCCAGATGATGCAGCGTTTCCTCACCGTAGAAGAGCCTGATATAATGAGCCTGCTGCGGCGTAAGGCGCCGCACGGCCCACGAGAGGTGTACGAAGTGTGGCTCTACCGGCGCGTGCATCGGATGCATGCCGATCTCGCTCGGCAGACTGTTCGACTTGCGGGTGTTGCACGGGCTGCACGCAGTGACAACGTTGGTCCACTCATTCGATCCACCGCGCGAGATCGGGATGAGGTGATCCCGGGTGAGTGACTCCCGCGGCTTCAGCTCGATCTGCAAACGGCCGCAGTACTGGCAGCGATACCGGTCTCGAGCGAACAGGAACGTGTTGGTGACCTGACGGCGGAAACGTCGCGGCACATGGATGAAACGCATTAGCCGGATAACGACCGGACGCGGCATGGTCAGCCGCTCGGAGCGAACCACGCGGTCGGCATCAGCTTCGACTATCTCGGCCTTGCCGTCAATTACCAACCGCAACGCTCTTCTGAGCGGCACCATCGTTAGCGGCTCAAAAGAGGCGTTGAGTGCGAGACATCCAACGATCAAGCACTGCCTCCGTCGTCCTGGCGAAGTCCCAATATACAACTGTGTCGCGGAAAATCCGCGGTCATTCAGTGCGCGGCCCGGCTACTCCACCTTTGCGGCGACCGGAACCGGCGTCCTCCAGCCGTACCGATCAGGCAGACGCCCCTCGGCGATTCCCATATACCGCTCCTGAACCGCCAGCGTGATCGGACCCGGCCGCCCCGCGCCTACCGCGATACGATCGACGGACCGGATCGGCGTGATCTCTGCCGCGGTGCCGGTGAAGAACATTTCGTCGGCGATGTACAACATCTCGCGCGGCATCACCTGCTCGACCACTTCGTAGCCGAGGTCGCGTGAGATTTTCATGACGCAATCGCGGGTGATGCCATTGAGAATCCCCGATGACAGCGGCGATGTCATCAACTTTCCATCACGAATCACGAACAGATTCTCGCCACTGCCTTCTGACACGAGGCCGAACGAGTCGAGCATGATTCCTTCGGCATACGAGTCGAGCTTCGCCTCCATCTTCGACAGCTGCGAGATGAGGTAGTTGCCGCCCGCTTTTGCCATCGTCGGCAGCGTGTCCGGAGCCGGGCGTCTCCAGCTCGACACGCGGACGTCAACACCTTCGGCAAGCGAATCATTCCCGAGGTATCGTCCCCAGGTCCACGGGATGATGAACACCTCGAGCGGAGTGTCCGTCGGATTGACTCCCATCTGCTCGCCGGTGCGCACTGCGATCGGCCGGATGTAGCAGTGGGGCAGCTCATTTTCAGCGACTGTATCGATGCACGCCTGAATCAGCGTTTCCTGGGAATGTTCGAGCGGCATCCTGTAGATGCGGCACGAATCAGCGAGGCGGCGCATGTGGTCGCCGAGCCGGAAGATTGCCGGGCCTTCGGGCGTGGAGTAGCAGCGGACACCCTCGAAAACGCTCGAACCGTAGTGGACGACATGACTCATCACATGAATCGTGGCGTCTTCCCAGTTCACGAACTTTCCGTCGCGCCAGATGCGATGATGATTATCCGGTCTTTCCAACTGGTTCTCTTGTGTCGGGATGACCTAAAGGTATGCCCGACGACAAGCTATTGGGAGACGGACTGCAATACGTCCGCAGACCGAAATGCCCCTGTCACTATCGGCGAATGCTGTCAA
>JAYUWU010000288.1:0-2622 GCA_043753365.1 Gemmatimonadaceae bacterium
CAACGAATGCGTAGGGGAGTAGGCCCGCCCGTAGTTTCCCGCTACGGGATAAGCAAGTGTGAATGATCCCCTCTCCGGCCAGCCGTCACGCGCACCCGCTTCGCCCGCGAACGTCTGGGAGTTGTTCCTTCCCTGGAAGTAGTCGACTCGCAGCGCATCGCCCTCGCGCTCTGCCACCATCTGGAACCTGACGACCACCTTCTTCTCCTCGCCCGGCGCGATCGGGAAAATTCGCGCCCGCAGCATTCCATATCCCATCCACTCAACGAGCGCTGGATCACGTTGCTGTCTCACGATCTGCTCATAGATCCCCCGCGCACGCTCCGCACTCATCGTTTCGCCCGACACGAGCTCCCCGTTGATCGAGAGCTTGAGGTCCTGGAACGCAGCGCCCTTGGGCAACGGGAAGATGTAGTCAGCTTCGCCAAGGCCGGCGCCACGATTGACGAAAGTTTCTGTCACCTCATAACGAAGGACACGATCAGTCAGGTCTGCCCTAACGTGACTTGATTGCTTGACGACTCCCTGCCCCGGCCGGCCACACGGAGGACACGACCGCTCGAGCGGGCACGGCCTCGGCATGCAGGGCCTGGTAATGATTGTTCCCTGCGCAGCCAGCAAGGCTGGAGCGAACGCAAGGGAAAGGAAATAGAGGATGGTGCGCATTGTCTTCTCGGGTTGGTTCTACACGTGGGACGTCCCCCGAGTCCGAACTTGCACACCGTCCTACGTTTTTACTTCCTTGGGAGGGGTCCGTCGGGTGTAGTTCCCGGGCCTGCTCACCACCCGAACCTGGATGAGTTCGCGATCAGCGCGATTGACTGTCTCCTCGAGCTTCTCCGAGTCCTCTCTCGCCGCCCAGCCGAGTGAGAACGAGACAGGGCCTTTCTCCCGTCCTGCTTTCTCGAGCCGTTTCGCTACCATCTCTGTTTCGAGCGCGGTCGTATCGAAAAGCGTAACGAGAAACTCATCGCCGCCCATCCTTATGACCGGCTCCTCGGCGCGCACGTGACGCATGAGAAACCGGCTCATCTTCATGAGCACTTTATCGCCTGATGAGTGGCCGTGCACATCGTTGTACTGCTTGAAATGATCGATGTCGACGTAGATGCAGCCCCACATCTCCGCAGGATCACGCTCGCCTGCATAAAGTCCGCCGAGGTGGCGCCGGTTGTAGCATCCGGTAAGCGGGTCCCGAACGCTCTGTTCGATGAGCTGATTCTCGAGTTGCTTGCGGCCGGTGATGTCGACGAGGATTCCATGAAACACGACCTCGCTGGTATCCGGATCGGTAATGCTGTACCACGTGTCGAGAACCGTTCGGACGCTGCCGTCGCGACGCGTAATCTGCAGCTCACGGTCGCGCAGCGACCCCTCTCGCTCGAGCAGTTCGACTTCACGCCGCCGGATCTCGGCATCGACGAAATCGTTTACACGGTATTTACCGATCTCTTCGAGCGTGTTGAACCCGAAGATCCTCAGGAATGCCGGGTTAGCGTCGAGAATCTCGCCCTGTTCGTTGGTGATGTAGATCCCTTCGCCGAGGTTCTGGGCAAACATTGCGAGGGTCTCGGGATCGCTGAGGCTGCGGAAACGGGAATGGGCCGCATCGGGAATCTTTTCAGTCAATTGGAACGCGTCCCATTTTCGGCATGTGCATTGCCCTTTGTTTGGCCACTACAAGTGGAGGCATAATGTATGGTACGCCAGGATACTAAGGAACAGATGGATAGCGACGACAACACGCCGGCCGAAAACGCCGACGAGACCAGGTCCGGCACGCCGAACCCGACCGATCCGAACAAGCTGAGGTCGACGGAGCATAAGAGCGGTTACGGCGGGGAGGGTGGCGAGCCTCGAACCAGCTCCGATGACCGACCCTCGGAAAAGCCCTGACGCGACCGCGGTCACGGTAACCGGCCGGGGAGCCAGCGCGCCCCGGCCGGATTAACTTCAGGGAAACGCCAGGCCTTCCCCCGGATTTTATGCCCGACAATTCAAATATTTCTTCCGACGCAGCGCTCGACCGGCTCTGCATTGACGCGATCCGCATCCTCTCGATGGACGCCGTGCAGAAAGCTGATTCCGGCCACCCCGGCACCCCGATGGCGCTCGCCCCATTGGCGTATGTCCTGTGGACCCGGCATCTCCGGTACAATCCGGCCAACCCCGATTGGGTGAACCGCGACAGGTTCGTGCTCTCGGCCGGCCACGCGTCGATGCTTCTGTACAGCGTGCTCTACCTGACCGGATATGACCTCTCGCTCGACGACCTGAAGCAGTTCCGGCAATGGGAGAGCAAGACACCGGGACATCCCGAGTTCGGCTACACGCCGGGAGTTGAAACGACAACAGGCCCGCTCGGACAGGGTGTTGGAAACTCGGTTGGGATGGCCGTCGCCGAAGCACAGCTCGCCGCGATCTTCAACCGGCCCGGTCACGACATCATCGATCATCGCACGTACTTCATTGCGAGCGATGGTGATGTCATGGAAGGCGTTTCTCACGAAGCCTCATCGTTCGGCGGCCACCTCAAGCTCGGCAAGCTGATCGGTTTCTACGACGACAATCACATCACGATCGAAGGCGATACTGCGCTGACGTTCAGCGACGATACCGCGA
>JAYUWU010000289.1:0-2618 GCA_043753365.1 Gemmatimonadaceae bacterium
TCCGCGAATTGGTGATGCAGCGCCTGCACCGCGCCAATGTCAGTGAGAAGGCCGTCGAAGGACTTTCGCTCGATTATCGCGACAGGCCTGCCGCGCTCCATGAGGGCGTAGTCACCCACTGGCAGTCGCCGCCGGTTGGTTGACGCCTCCGGAAAGTTCCATGCGTAACGTTCGCCGCTATCGACGGCGATCGTGAGCGGGACCGCAGAAGGGCGAAGCTCCAGTCGCGAGCGCGATCGATGTGCGTGAATCCCGGACTCGGTGCGAAAAAAAATCTGCTCGTAGCTCCCATCGCGGCCGCGATACTTCTTTTCAATTCGCAGAAACTCGCATCGCTTTCTCACGGCGCGATCGAGAACTATGGTGAGCTTGCGACCAATCTGCGTGTAGTGAAGTACCTGTACCGACTCCAGCGGTTCGAGGGGCTCGTCAGCGTCAATCACATCCTCGCGAAGGCAGAATATCTGCTGTCCCGGGCCCGGCCAGCTTGATTGAGCGCGCACGGCCAGCAGTCTCTTGCCGTCCCGTTCGATAACGATGCGGAACGGAAACCGCAGGCTCGAGGTGCGCTGGACAATCCAGATGGTTGACGTTGCTCGTCTCGGGAACGGGGACTACGAAAATAAGCCCCCAAACAGCTTGCGGGCAATACTTCTAACGCTATCTTGATAGCGTGAACACTATCAGAGCCGCCGATTTGATTACCGAAGCAAGGGGCCGAGCTTCGCTGAGCCAGCGGGAGCTGGCACTTCGGGCCGGGACTGTGCAGTCTGTCGTCGCCCGGATAGAAAACGGACAGTCGAGTCCTACCTTCGAGACACTTACCCGCCTCGTGAGCGCAGCGGGATATACCCTCGCCTTGACGATCGTTCCGAAACTCCATGCCGATCCATTGATTGACGCATTCAAGCTCGACGTTGATCGAACACTTCTGCGCCGGAATCTGGAAAAATCTCCGGAAGAGAGGGTGAGATCGCTTCAGGCTCTTTTGGTGCTTGCTGATGAAGCGCGCAGTGCCGGAATAGCGGCCCGCGCCAAACCTGGATGACAGATTTCGAGCGCCTGTTTCGCGCACTTCACGAAGGGCGGGTGGAGTTCGTTCTCATCGGCGGCGTCGCCGCGACGGTACATGGGTCGAGTCGGCTGACTCAGGATGTCGATGTCTGCTACGCGCGGACGGACACAAATCTCGAACGGATCGTTAGTGCGCTCCGCCCCCTTGACCCGTACCTCCGGGGTGCGCCGCGCGGTCTCCCATTTGAGTGGTCTGAGCGAACACTTCGCGCGGGGCTCAACTTCACACTCACGACGACCGCTGGTGACCTTGACATACTTGGCGACGTGACGGGCGGTGGTGGCTACGACGATCTCATTGGGCACACAATCGACGTCACGCTATTTCAGACAACAGTGAAGTGTCTCGATCTCGAATGGCTGATAGCAACCAAGCGGGCCGCTGGCCGGCCGCGCGACCTCGAGACGATCGCCGAGCTCGAGGCGCTGCGTGAGGAGATCGACGGGCGGGGTGACTAGCCGGGGCTAGTAGCCCTTCAACTGGAGGTAATCGAGCTCGACCGAGGTGGGCCGGCCGAACAGCGAGACCGAAACACGCACCTTACCCTTGTCTGCAATCACCTCTTCGACAGTTCCGTTGAAGTCGGTGAATGGTCCCTCGGTAATCGCCACAGCCTGGCCAACCAGGAACGGAATCTCCTCCTTCGGCTCTTCTGCTGCGGCTTCATCGGCGATACCAAGCAGCCGATTCACTTCTTCCGGGCGGAGCGGCTGCGGCATGCGCTCGTGACCGACAAACTTGATCACACCCTGAATGCCGTTAATGGTATGAGACGTCTCCTGGTCCATCTCCATCTCGACCAGAACGTAGCCAGGATAGATCTTCCGCTCGACGTTCACCTTCTTGCCGTTCTTGATCTCGACCACTTCCTGCGTCGGAACGAGAGCCTGGCGAATCGAGCGGTCCTCAGGCAGACGCTGATCACCATCGATCCTGCGCTGAATCAGGTTGCGGACCTTGTTCTCATGCCCAGACGTAGTCTGGATCGCGTACCAGCGATGCTCCACTATCAGCGCCCCGCGAACAGAGATGGAATCCCCTGGACGAGAACGAGCTGAAGAATCAGGTCGACAATTCCGAGTATCGCAGCGATGAAGAGCACGAAGATCAGGATCTTGATGGTCGTGTCCTTCAGCTGCTCGCGGTCAGGCCACGTGACCTTCCGCATCTCGGTGACGACTTCCTGATAGAAGTTCGCCACACGGACGGGAAAGCTTTCGCGGCGCTGAACTACCTCGACTGCCATTACTTCGTTTCCTTATGGAGCTTGTGCGAATTGCAGCGCGGGCAATACTTCTTCCACTCGACACGCTCCGGATGGAGACGCTTGTTCTTCGTGGTGAAGTAATTCCGATTCTTACAGTCGCTGCAGGCCAGAATGATCTTGTCGCGTGGCATATATCAGTACTCGAAAAAGTCGATTAGGTGCTTGAGATTATTTCAAAATTTTTGTCACAACGCCGGCGCCAACGGTGCGGCCACCCTCGCGAATCGCGAAGCGAAGACCCTCGTCCATCGCGATCGGCGTGATCAGCTCGATCGT